>JADGEF010000003.1:18967-82179 GCA_016744515.1 Marinifilaceae bacterium
GAAGTTGATAATTTAAATGAAACGTTAGTTTTTTCTTTTATTGGATTTTTATCAAAAGAAGTTAAAATTGATAATAACACTAACATATCTGTTGTTTTATATGAAGACACAGAAAACTTATCAGAAGTAGTTGTTGTTGGTTATGGTGTTCAGAAAAAAGCGAATTTAACGGGTTCTGTTACTAGTGTAAAACCTGATCAATTAGTTGCTAAACCATCTACAACCTTATCCGCAGCTCTTCAGGGAACTATGCCCGGTGTATCTGTTGTTCAGGAATCTGGTCAGCCAGGGGCTGATGGAGGAACCATTAGAATTCGTGGTCTTAGTTCATTGGATAATAATGCAAAGGGTCCTTTGGATAATGATGTAAACGGTCCTTTAGTAATTGTTGATGGAATTCCTTCTTCAATTGATGACGTAGATGTAAATGATATAGAGTCGATGTCGGTATTGAAAGATGCGGCTTCTACATCAATTTATGGTACTCGTGGTGGTAATGGTGTAATTTTAATTACTACTAAAAATGGGAAGGGACAAAAGATGCAAGTTTCTCTTAACTCTTATGTAGCTTGGCAATCACCTACTAATTTGCCTGAATTTGTTAGTTCTGCTGATTATGCAAAATATAAGAATATTGCAGCAGTAAATGATGGTAAAGAAAAGCTATTTACTGATGAGCAGATTAAGAAATATGCCGATGGAAGCGATCCTGACAATTACCCTAACACTGATTGGGTTGATTTATTATATCAGGGATCAGGTTTTCAGCAGAGCCATCATGTAGCTTTAAAGGGTGGTGACGAAATAAATAGCTTTATGCTTTCTGTAAATTATAAAAGTCAGGAAGGTATTATTGATAATACTTCTAACGATAAGTATGGTGTTCGTTTCAATTTGAATTCAAAGCCTTATGAGCGTTTAGAAACTGGAATTAATTTCTCTTTTAATAGAGCCGATTTCGAAGAACCTTCTAATCCTTATACAGGTGGTTTTTATCAAGTGATTCGTCAAACTTATAAATTGAATTCAACAATCACTCATAAGTATTCTGATGGTAACTATGGTTACGGTTCTGATGGTAATCCTATTGCTTGGATTGATCAAGGTTCTGTTGGTGAGAGAATAAGAACACGCGCTTTAGGTAAATTATATGCTAATCTTAATGTGGCTGATAATCTTTATGTTAGAGGTGAGTTTGCAATGAATTATTTTGTGAATGATGAATCTTGTTTTACAAAAGATATACAATATTATGGTTTCGGAACTGGTGATAAGGTAAAATATCAAGGTCCCAATAAGTTGGAAGATAAATACTATAGACATACAAAATATACCTCGCGTGTAATTGTTAACTATAATAAAACCATTAAAGAAGATCATACAATTGGTTTAATGGCTGGTATTGAGCGCGAAGATTATAGATTTGATGAGAATGAAATGATGAGAAAGGGTTTCCCAAGTAATGCTTTATTCGAAATTAATGCAGGTCCAGAAACTGGACAAACAATGGAAGGATGGGCTAAAGAAACAGCTTTGTTATCTTACTTTGGTCGCATTAATTATTCTTATAAGGATAAATATCTTTTCGAAGCTAATATTCGTCGAGATGGTTCTTCTAGTTTAGCAGATGGGCATCGTTGGGGTAATTTCCCTTCTTTCTCGGCAGCATGGAGACTTTCTGAAGAAGATTTCATAAAGGATACAGATTTCCACAACCTAAAATTAAGAGCTTCATGGGGGCAGTCTGGTAACCCATCGGGTGCTGGAGCATATTCTGCTTACGATAGAATGTTTGTAAAAGGCGGATATCCTTTGGGAGGAAGTATGGTTGCAGGTATTGGTTATAAAAAAGATGTTGAAGCTGGTAATCCGTTATTATCATGGGAAACCATTACAATGTGGAACATTGGGGTGGATGCTGGATTATTGGATGGTAAACTAAATATTACTGCAGACTATTTTGACAAACTAACTGAGGATATTATTCTTGAAGTGCCAATTTCTCAAACCTTTGGTCTTAAGGCTCCAAAACAAAATAGTGCTTCTGTTAGCAACAAGGGTTTAGAGCTTGCTATTGATTATAATAATAAAATTGGTGATTTGTCTTATAATGTTGGTTTAAATATGACATTTATTAATCAACAGGTTGAAAAACTAGATGGTTATGCTACCGAAAGAATAGATGGTTCTAGGATCGATAGAATTGGTTCAGCAATGAATTCTTATTACGGTTGGAAAGCTATTGGATATTTTGATGATGCAGATGAATTAGCTAATTCTGCAAAGAGAACAGGTAGTGAAAAACTTGGAGATCTTAGATTCGAAGATATCAATAATGATGGTAAGATTGATGATGACGATAAGGTGATTTTAGGAGATGCCATGCCAGAAATATCTTTTGGGATGAATCTGGGTCTTAATTATAAGGACTTTGATTTTATGATGGTACTTCAAGGTGCTGCTAATTACGAGATGAATTACCGTAGCGAATCAGCTTCCCCTTTGTATGGAGGCAATAATATTCAGCAGTACCAAACTGATTTCTGGACACCAGATAATAAGAATGCTGCAAATCCTAGATTATCTGGAGGTGCTACAAACTTGTATAACTCTTCATTTTTTGTTCACGATGCTTCTTATTTAAGATTAAAGAATATCCAATTAGGATATTCTTTGCCAAAATCTATTTTGGAGAAGTGGAATGTTGAAAAAGTGAGATTTTATGTTAGCGGTCAGAATTTGTTGACCATTGCAGATGTACCCGAAGGATTCGATCCTGAAATGCCATCAGGCAATGGAGCAAAATATCCTCAGGTTAAAGTGTATTCTTTTGGCGTAAATGTTAATTTTTAAACAAAAAAATAAAGATGAAAAGAAATATATTATATATCAATTTGATTTTGCTACTGGGACTTTTCTCTTGTAGCGAAGATATCTTAGATAAAAGTCCTTTAGATACTTTATCGGAGGATACTTTTTGGAAAACAAAAGCTGATGCAACAGCGGCATTAAGTGATTGCTATGATCGCTGGGAAAGGTATTGGACTTTATATTGGTTAGACTTTGCTACAGATAATGGTTATTCGCAGTTCCCTTGGGATGGTGTTCAGGCTATGGGGAATGGCAGTTTAACTTCTGAATCGACTTTTAGTAGTGATATGCGTAATTTTTACAAGTTCGAGTCTATTCGAAAGTATAATAGTTTTCTTACTAATATCGATAAAGTTGATATGGACGAATCGGAGATAAAGCAAATGACTGCTGAAGTTCGTTTTTTAAGAGCTTATGATTATTTTTGGAAAGTTCAGTTTTACGGAGATGTACCTCTTATTACCAAACCTTTAGCATTAGATGAATTAACGAACGTAAGAGACTCTAAAGAGGATGTCAAAAAGTTTATTTTAGATGAATTAGACCTTGCTATTGTAGATTTAAAAGCTAGTTATGGTCCAAATAATGGTCGTGTTAATAAGGCTGCAGCTTTAACTTTAAAATCAAGAATACTTCTATATGAGGGTAAGTTTAAAGAGTCGTACGAAACTGCAGAGCTTATTATGGCAATGGGATATTCTTTACATTCTGATTATGATGAGTTGTTTACAACTGCTGGAGAAGAGAGTGGTGAAATTATCTTATCAACAATTCATATTGCGGATAAATATGTAAACTATATTCCTGGTTATTGTTATCCTAATAATATGGGTGGATGGACATCACTTTGTCCATTGCAAAGCTTAGTTGATGAGTATGAAATGGCTAATGGTCTTACTATTACAGAAGATGATACTTATGATGAAACTAATCCTTATATCAATAGAGACCCTAGATTAACTGCTACAATTGTTTCTCCTGGGGCCGTAATTGTTGGAACAAGAATCTATAATTCTGTTGATGCTACGATTAATGGCAATAAAAATACAGATGCTATAAATACAAATAACAGTACTAAAACTGGGTATACAGTTCGTAAATACATGGATTTTGGTCTAGAAATGGCAGATATATGGAACCATGATTGTAATTTTATCGTTTTTCGATATGCTGAAATTTTATTAACTTATGCAGAAGCAAAATTAGAGGCATCTAATGCTGTAGATAACTCTATTTACGATGCTATTGATGCTATTAGAACTAGAGCAGGTATGCCACTAGTTGATAGAACTGCTTACTCTACTGTTGATAAATTAAGAGAGTTAATTCGAAGAGAAAGAAGAGTAGAGTTGGCATATGAAGGTTTAAGATGGTTCGATATAAAACGTTGGGATATTGGTCCAGATGTGTTAACTGGGAATGCTTTAGGTTGTAAAAAAGGTACTGTGATTGGTGGTGTAAAACTTGATGGTGATAATTATATTGTTGAGCCTAGAAAGTTTAATGTTGCAACTAAGTATTTGTTACCTATTCCTCAGCAAGAAGTTATTGCTATTGGAACAGAACAAAATGCTGGATACTAGAATTGTATTTGTAATAAAATTATATTTTAATTGATATATCCCCTAAGATTTGCGGTTTAACGTTCGCATATTTTAGGGGATTCTTTTTTTGAGTTCAATCTACTCTTGAAATACCTGAGTTTTTTTTAAGGGGGACACAAAACTATGCAACGCTAAGATCATGCATTGTTATGACTCATAGGTTCTCTAATTATTTCTTATGATACAAGACCTTTGTTTAGCCTCCTTTTTTGGATCTTTTAATAAAAAAAATACCTTTGGAGCAACTCTTAAAGTTTAAATTTAAACTTATGATGCATATTCAGGATTTTCAATATTTCCAGAGTGGAGATAGACAGGCTTTTAAAAAGATCTTTGATACTTTTTATAAAGCTTTGTTCCTGTTTGCTCAAAAGTATATTAAAGAGATTGATGCAGCTGAAGATTTGGTACAGGAAGTTTTTGTTAAGTTGTGGGAAAAACGTGAAACGATTGATGATTTGAGCACACTTAAATCCTTTTTATATGTAAGTGTCCGTAATCAGGCATTTAATCATTTGCGCCATAGTAAGTTGATAGATCAGCATAAAGAAGAGGTAAAATATAAAATATTAGGAGAGTCATTTTTTAAAAATCACTTAATAGAAGAAGAAACCCATCGATTACTGTTGCAAGCCATTAGTGAGTTGCCTCTACAATCACAAAGAGTTTGCACGATGAGTATGAATGGGGTGAAAAATGCTGTAATTGCTGAAGAACTGAAAATTTCGATAAGTACAGTTAAATATCATAAGAATCAAATTCTTTCCACTCTGCGCGATCGCTTAAAAGATCACCTTTATCTCCTGCCCTTATTCATTATATTATTAGATCTGTAAGCATACAGGTAGGGAACGTTCTGTTTTTTTTAACTTTTAGATTGTTCGTGTAATGCGATGATTTACAGGGGTGTGCTTGTTATTTTTAGTTGATCGTCAATAAATATATTAGGAAAAAGTTATTTTTAAACTGTCCTCTTTGCTTTTTCAAGTGTATTAGTATTATAAAAGCTATAAAATGAAACACCCAAAAGAATATTTTAAAATATCAGTTCTGCTTTATAAAAAACAAATGGGATTGATTTCTGATGAGGAAGAAATCCTTTTGAGTGATTGGAAAGAGGAGTCTGTTGATAATATCGATATATGCAATCGTTTGACTTCTGATTTAAATATTGCCGAAAAACAAAATGATTACCAGAAAATAGATTCTCATATAGCATGGGAAAAACTTCAGACTAAAATCAAATTTAGATCAGTTAGAGGAAAAAATAAAGTTTTGAATTTGCTAAAATATGCAGCAGTATTGTTATTGCCATTAGCAATTGGAAGTTTATCTGTGTATCAGGTTATGAATAATAGAGATAATTACTGTGAAACTGTTGTAAATCAGGTTGTACCAGGAACAAGCAAGGCGAGCTTGGTTCTCTCAAATGGTAAAGTTATTAATTTGGAAGAAAAACGAGATACTTTGATCGAGGGACATTTATTGAATAAAGACAACACATTAACCTACTTGACTGATGCACACGATTTGGCTAAAGCATCTGTCAAATGGGACAAGCTAATTGTACCAGTTGGGGGAGAGTATCATTTGCAATTGGTAGACGGAACCAAGGTTTGGTTAAATTCTGATTCTGAATTGAGATATACCAATCAGACTGTAGGAAAACAACGAGTTGTTTACTTGAAAGGAGAGGCCTTTTTTGATGTAAGTAAAGATAAAGAGCATCCATTTATTGTAAGAACTAAGAATATGGATGTTAAAGTTTATGGAACGGAGTTTAATGTGATGGCATATG
Source organism: Marinifilaceae bacterium (assembly GCA_016744515.1). GTDB lineage: Bacteria > Bacteroidota > Bacteroidia > Bacteroidales > Marinifilaceae > Ancylomarina. The sequence goes on from JADGEF010000003.1 coordinate 25,241, forward strand.
ACGATGAGGATATTTGTCAAACGACTTTGTTAGAGGGTAGTGTGAATGTAGATTTGAAAAATGCAAATGAGATGATCCAATCTGCTATGCTTAAACCAGACATGCAGATGGAATATTTAAGAGGAGATTTAAAAGGAAAGGTGCGATATGTGAATGCTTCTTTGTATTCAGGATGGAAGGATGGATTATTTCAATTTAATAATGAAAATTTGGGCAGTATTCTTAGGAAGATATCTCGTTGGTACAATGTGAAATTTTTCACGCAAAATCAATCAATACAAAATATACGCTTTAGTGGAGAGATGGAACGATTTGAAGATTTTGCAACAATTTTAAATTTGTTAGAACTCGGTTCGAATGTTCAATTTAAAGTGCAGGGTGATGTTGTAATAGTTAGAAGTAAAAATTAATATATAATTAAAAAGAACCCAGAAAATGCACTAACATTTTCCGGGGAATAAAAGAATACCGATAGGGTATTCAATGTTTAATCTAATTCATAACAAATTTATGAAAAAAAAATTGAATTGTCATCTCTTTTCTAACCCAAGGAAATGGATAAAAGCTTATTGGCTTATGAGGAATTTTATTATTCTGTTTTTTGTTTTTAATTTGAGTGCTTTTTCTAATGGTCTTACTCAGCAGGTTGCCTCAGTTAAATATGAAGATGCGTCACTTTTAGACGTGTTTGAAAACCTGAAGGAACAAACTGGTTATGGAATTTTGTACAAACAAAATGAAGTGGATTTTGATGTTCGTGTGAACATGACAAAACAGAATGTTAGTGTGCAGGAGGTTTTGAGTGAAGCTTTGGAGGGAACAAACCTAACCTACAAAGTGCAGAATGAGGTGATTGTAGTTTATAAGGAAGTTAAGAAACTTCACGAAAACGTCGCCCCTCCCGTGCAAGAAAAAAAGAAAATCACAGGAACTGTTACCGATGATGTGGGAGTTCGTTTGCCTGGAGTTTCTGTTGTTGCAAAAGGAACAGCTATAGGAACAGCCACGGGAATTGACGGTGATTTCAATTTAACGGTACCTGCAGAGACAACAGAAATAGTTGTTTCGTTTATTGGAATGATTACTCAGGGAATTGAACTAAATGGGCAGGCAAATTTCGCAATCGTTTTAAAGAGCGATACCGAAAATTTGGATGAAGTTGTGGCTATTGGGTATGGAGTTCAGAAGAAGTCTGATCTTTCGGGAGCTGTTGCTTCAATTAAACAAGAAGATGTAAGAAAATATGCAACAGCAAATGTTGGGCAGGCATTGCAAGGAAGAATGGCAGGCGTGGAGGTAACTTCCGCATCAGGGAAACCTGGGGCAGGGGTTGATATTAAAATTAGAGGAACGGCTACATTGGGAAGTAATAAGCCACTTTATATTGTAGATGGAATTCCAGATGATATAAATAATGTATCACCTAATGATATAGAATCCATTGAGGTTTTGAAAGATGGAGCAGCAGCAGCTATTTATGGATCTCGAGCTGCTAATGGTGTTGTTTTAATAACAACAAAAACAGGAAAGAAAGGGGCTGCAAAAGTACAATTTAATACCTACTATGGTGTAGAGAGTATAAGTAAGAAACTAGATTTGTGTAATGCGGAAGAGCATGTTCGTATTATCGATCAAGCCTATAAAGGAGATGGCTTAGATCCTTTTTATGGAGGTGAACCATCTTCCTATGGAACAGGAACCGATTGGGTTGAGGAATTATTTTCTCCCTCCACAATTCAAAATTATAATTTATCATTTTCAGGTGGAACAGAAGATTTTAAGGGAAGTATGTCTCTTGACTACTTTAATCAGGAGGGGATTGTTTTGAATACAGGCTTTGAGCGTATTTCTGCAAGGTTAAATGGTGAATATTCTAAAGGAAAGATTAGAATTACTCAAAATCTTGGTATTTATTCCAGTGGTGAAGAAATGGAAAATGCTTCTGCAGTTTGGCGTGCTTTAGAGATGCCACCAACAATATCAGTCTATGATGAGAATAATGTTGGAGGATATGCTGGTACTTATGGGAATATGTTTGATATCATGAATCCAATCGCTGCCCAAAACTTGATTAAGAGAGAGAGAACAAAAGATCATATTCAGGCTAATTTCTCCATTAGTTACGAATTGCTTACTAACTTGACTGCAAAGCTAAATACAGGTACAACTCTTACGAATATATATGATTATAGTCATTCAAAAGTTTACGTAATGCCAATTTTAAGTAACACATTACCTCGTATGAGTGAAACACGAGGTCGGAGTGTTATGTGGTTAACTGAGGGTACTCTGAATTATAATTTTTCAATTAATAAGAGTGCTTTTAAGATTCTTGCTGGTGTTTCTGCACAGAACAATACCTATCGAAGTACTTATGCAAAAGGAGCGGGTATGCCTAATGATAAAATTGATGTGATTAGTGCTGCTACACAGGAGATTGATGCTGGAGGAACAGAATGGAACTATAGATTATCATCTCAATTTGGTCGTTTAAATTATAACTTTGATAATAGGTATCTTGCTTCTTTTACTGTTAGGCGCGATGGATCATCAAGATTCGGGACTGAGAATAAATGGGGTGTTTTCCCCTCAGCATCGTTAGCATGGCGTATTAGTGAAGAAAAATTTTTCCCAGAGACAGAATTTCTGAATGATGTGAAGTTTAGAATGAGTTATGGTGTGTTGGGTAATCAGGAAATAGGAAATTATGCATTTTCTTCATCAATAAATTCATCGCAACATTATGTGTTTGGAGCTTCTCAAGATCTCTTTTTTGGAGCTTCTCAACTTGCCTTTGCCACTCCTGAAATTAAATGGGAAACAAATATCTCTAAAAATATTGGATTCGATTTTGTTATGGCTAATAATCAATTAATTGTTAATGTGGATTATTTCATGAATGACTCGAAAGATATCTTGGTTCGAGTTCCCATTCCTGGATCTAATGGAAGTAATGTTAATCCATATCAGAATATTGGACGAATTAATAATCGAGGGATTGAATTGTCTACAAATTTAAGAAAAGAATATGGAGATTTAAAAATCGATTTAGGATTCACCATAGCATCAATTAAAAATGAAGTTAAAAAACTAGGAAAGGATGATCAAGTAATTTGGGCTGGAAAGCCTTATCATTTGGCAGATAATACTACTTTAACCAAAGTAGGAGAAGAAATTGCCAGTTTCTATCTAATAAAAACTGATGGAATTTTTAAATCACAGCAGGAAGTAGATAATTATGTTTCTACAAATTCTGAGACAGGTGAGATAAGTTCTATTCAGCCCAATGCTGTTCCTGGAGATATCCGATTTAAAGACGCAAATGGAGATGGTGTAATTAATGGAGATGATCGTGTTTATTCAGGTTCTGCAATGCCTGATTTTACATATGGATTACATTTAGGTATGCAGTTTAAGTCCTTTGATTTTTCATGTTTTTTCCAAGGTGTTCATGGGAATAAAATTTTTAATGGAGTGGCTTACTCTTTAGAGGGATTACCTAACTTTACCAATATGGATTCAAAACTTTTGAATGCATGGACTCTAGAAAATAGTACCTCTAATATTCCTCGAGTAACTTTTTCTGATGCCAATGGTAATGGTCGAACACAATCTGATCGATTTTTACAAGATGGTTCATATTTAAGATTAAAAAGTATTCAACTTGGTTATTCTCTTCCTAAGTCATTATTTAATGATTTAAAATTATCACAAGGTCGGGTTTATATATCAGGACAAAACATATTTACTCTAACGAATTATGGAGGATTTGATCCTGATGTTGCACGAGATGGTTTGTTGCAAAGAGGGGTTGACAATGGTGTATATCCTCCAAGTAAAACATTTTTGATCGGATTACAGTTAACTTTTTAAACTTAGATAAAAATGAAGAAAATACATATACTTTTACTCGTTATAATTATTTGTTTTGTGGTTGGATGTGATAATTTTTTAGATCTTCAAGATCCTACCGAAATTACAAATACCACATTTTGGAAAACTGCAACAGATGCGGAACAAGGGTTAGCTGCAACTTATGCTGGTCTTAAGCAGACATTTTTATTTAATAGTCAGGGAATAAAAAACATGAATATGCGTGGTGATGATTTGGTAGCTCGCAAACAGAATCCTAATATTTTTAATCCTGATTTATTTATAAATACCCCATCTAATTCGTTTGCATTAGGGATGTGGAAGAATGCTTATATTCTTATTTATAGAGCCAATCAGGTTTTGGACAATGTACCGAATATAGTAATGAATGAATCTAGAAAAAAAGAACTTTTGGGCGAGACCAAATTTTTACGTGCACTTGGTTATTTTATTTTAATACGAAATTTTCAAACGGTTCCCTTAGTACTTACATCCACTCCTAAAGGTGAAGAAATGTTTCCATCGCTTTCCTCTAGAGATGAGGTGTGGGAGCAAATTTATCAAGATCTCAAGGATGCTAAGAAAGATGCTCCTTTAAATGTAGATGAGGATAATATGGGGAGAGTAACATCCATTGCTGCTGCTGCTTATCTTGGCAAAGCATATTTGTATAATAAGCGTTATAATGAATCTATTATTGAGTTTGAACACATTCTAACCAAAGGGAATTATAATTTGGTTACAGATGTACAAGACAATTTTTCAGATAGAAATGAGAATAATATAGAGAGTATTTTTGAGATTCAATATCATTATTTTGAGACCTCTTATCAAACCACTGGTCGAGCCAAACATTTCGCTCCTCCTGGCGTAGGATACTATGTAGCTAACCCATCAGCGTGGATCTTTCAAGAGTTTCAGAAAGAGAAAACCATTGATGGAAAACTAGATCCCCGTATGTATGCTACTTTTATCTGGAACTATGAGGGAGCCATGATCTATCAGAAACCCTTTACTGAATATTTTGCCACCAATCTGAATTATATTGCTTGGAAGAAGTATCAGAATTGGGATTCGAGTGTTGCTGATGCCAGTTTGGGGCGTTCTTCTATTAACGAACGAATTATGAGATTATCTCATGTGCTTTTGATGTATGGTGAGGCACTTAATGAAGTAGGAAAAACTGTTAAAGCAATCGAACCCGTGGATCGTCTGCGAGAAAGAGCAGATTTACGCAACCTTCCTAAAGGAATAAATCAAAATGATCTTCGTGAAGAGATCAGACATCAGCGAGCTTTGGAATTTTGTTTTGAAGGAGAAAGATGGTATGATATTGTTCGGTGGAATATTGGAGCTCAAGTTTTTTCTGAGCATTTGGATCGGCCAAATTATGTTGCAGTTAAATTTGATTATTTTCCGATTCCTCAGGGGGAGCTAGATGCGAATCCTCAATTAAAACAAAACAATTGGTAAACTTATTTTATTCATGATGAATAATATTCTTACTGAGTGATGTCGATGGAATTCTCGGAATTCCTAAAATAATATGTTTGATGAAAAAAATAAATTGTTTCCTTTTTCTCAAACTTATTTAGATATGAGTAAGGCGTTAATTCAAAATGATGGCTATTAAATAGATGTCTTCATATTAGTAAAAAAAGAATATTTCATATTTTTATTCTCTTTAAGTATATTATAATACTTCGAGGTTTGCCTCGGGATTAAAAGATATTTTCAACTAAAATCCTCGTGGGCTTGTCCCGAGGATTTTTATTAAAATTTAGTTTGCTTACGATAGGGTATGTAGTTAATTTTAAATATCAAAAAAAATGAATAAGTATTATTGGTTATTATTTTTTCTGATTGTTACAACGATAGGATGTAAAACTAATCTACATAAGATTGGGAGTCTTGATATTTCGGTATTAAATAAAGAGAGGGAAAAAAAGGATTGGCAGATTATTTGGCAAGACAGTTTTGGTAGTTCTAAACTAGACACCAGTAAGTGGACTCGGATTTCACCCAATACTGCTGATTGGGGTAAACATATGACTACGGACTCACAATGTTATGATATTGTAGATGGGAAATTATATTTAAAAGGGATTGTTAATAAAGACACATTAAGTGACTCAATACCTTTTTTAACAGGAGGAGTTAGCACGAAAGGAAAGTTTTCTTTTCAATACGGGAAAATTGAAATTCATGCAAAGTTAGAGTGTGCTGAAGGAGCATGGCCTGCTATATGGATGTTGCCACAAGAAAATAAGTTTGGCTCTTGGCCTAATAGTGGTGAAATTGATATAATGGAACATTTAAATAGCGATTCAATTATTTATCAAACAATACATTCAAACTACACTAAAGTTTTAGGTAAAGAAAATAACCCTCCTCATGGAGGAACTTGTTCTGTTGATATTTCGGCTTTTAATACTTATGGAATGGAGTGGTATCCTGATAAATTGGTATTTACCGTAAATGGGATTAAAAGTTTTGTATATCCTAAATTGAAAGGAGCAAATAGTTCACAATGGCCATATGATGAACCTTTCTATATTTTAATTGATCAGCAGCTAGGTGGATCATGGGTTGGAAAGGTTAATATAGATGATTTGCCTGTTCAAATGATAGTGGATTGGATAAAAGTATATCAATAATTTGAAAATCGATAAATATATGAATTGCAGTTTTTGAAAATTTGATTATGATTAAAAAAGGCCTGCGTATTTATAAATAGAATAACTTATACCCTTTATATATCCTTGGAAAGAATCTTATGTGATTAGAGTGTGATCAAATAGAATTTCACCTAAATTGCTAAGATTTTAATTACATGCCATTTAAAAATCAATCTCGATATCTGGATAATCAATACTAAGCTTTCGTATATAATGATTAGTCTGTTATCTCATTTAAAAAGTAAATTAGGTGAAAAAGAACATTATGAAAATATGTGTAAATTGTAAATTAATATTGATTTTATTTGTCGTTAGCTTATTTGCCTGTACTTCAAGTTTAAAAAAAGATCATTTTTTTGTTAAAAAAGCAGTATTTGAGGAGGGGATTTCCTTAGATACGAAAATTAGGCAAGCAGCACATGTAATACCTACCAAACAGCAGTTAGAATGGCAAAAATTAGAGATGACGGCTTTTGTTCATTTCACAATCAATACATTCACAGGTATGGAATGGGGGCATGGTAATGAATCCCCAGAGCTATTCAATCCAACAGAATTAGATGCCAAACAATGGGTTAAAACACTGAAGGATGGGGGTATGAAGCTGGTTATTCTTACCTGTAAACACCATGATGGCTTTTGCCTTTGGCCAACAAAAACTACGACACACTCCGTTGTTTCATCTCCATGGAAAGATGGTAAAGGGGATGTCGTAAAAGAATTAAAAGAAGCCTGTGAGGAATATGGAATGAAATTTGGCATTTACCTGTCACCATGGGATCGAAATGCAGCATGTTATGGAGGTTCCTCCTATAATGCTTTCTTTCTGAAACAATTATCGGAGCTGTTAACTTGGTACGGAAAAGTAGACGAAGTATGGTTCGATGGAGCCTGTGGTGAAGGTCCAAATGGCAAGAAGCAAGTATACGATTGGGATGCCTATTATCAAAAAAATCATGAACTTCAGCCAGATGCGGTTGTTGCAGTAATGGGAGAAGATGTACGATGGGTAGGTACCGAATCAGGTTATGGACGAGAATCAGAATGGAGTGTGACTGCTCTTGCTCCTGGGGGAAAAGCAGCCATGACTGAGATTAATAGACATTTAAATATTCAGTCTACAACAACTGACTTAGGAAGTAGAGCAATGATTGATAAGGCGTCTAATCTATTTTGGTATCCAGCAGAGGTTGATGTTTCTATTCGACCAGGTTGGTTTTACCATGAAAGTGAGAACGATCAGATAAAATCATTAGCTAAGATGGTTGATATTTATTTTAATTCAGTAGGTAGAAACGCTCTATTGTTATTGAACATTCCACCTGATAAGCGTGGTTTAATTCATGAAAATGATGTGGCGCGTTTACAAGAGTTTAAAGCATATATTGATCGTACGTTTGATAGAAACATATTGGAGGGAGCCATTTCCAATAGTGGAGTAAATGCGAATAAAGCTATTGATGATCAATATGAGTCATCTTGGGATGTGGATGTAATGTCTACATCTGTTGAATTTACATTAACCCAAGAGGAATCATTTAATGTGTTAATGTTGCAAGAGCAGATAGCCTTAGGACAGCGAGTAGAAAAATTTAGAGTAGAGGTGATGTTAGATGGACAATGGAAAGAGATTGTTTCATCAACAACTATTGGATATAAGAAATTGATGCGTTTTAAAAAGGTGAAGACGAATAAAGTTCGTTTAACTATTTTAGAGTGCAGAGATGGTGCTCATATTTGTAATTTTGGATTATTTGAATCTCCTGAGATTTTATCTGACCCTGTTATTTTGCGTGATAAGGAAGGTCTGGTAAGTTTAAGCACAGAAAGCCCCAATCTTGTAATTACCTACACCCTTGATGGGAGCGATCCGACGAAATCTTCTATGATTTATGATAAGCCATTTTTGCTACCTAAAGGTGGTTTGGTGAAAGCATGTGCATTTACTAATGATTTTAAGGATATCAGCAATATGATAACTGAACAATTTGATATTTGTCCAGCAAAATGGCAGGTGATTTCATACAGCGATCAGGTTAATAGTTTTCCTGCATCAAATGCTATCGATGGAAATGTACAAACCATGTGGCATTCTCATTGGGATAACAATGTACTTAGTCATCCTCATTTTATTGCTGTAGATTTAGGTGAACCTATAGAAATAAAAGGATTTTCATATATACCTCGAGCTGGTACAAATAAAAGCGGAACAGTTTTAAAATACTCTTTTTATGTGAGTGTGGATGGTGAAAATTGGATATGCCTTAAGAATAAAGGGGAATTTAGCAACATGAGAAACCATCCAATTAAGCAATTTGTCCGTTTTAAAACCTCTTATATGGCTCGATATTTTAAGTTTGAAAGTATATCAGGTATTTATAACGAAGACTGGATATCAGTTGGAGAACTGGGACTATTAACGCAATAACTTAAATGATATTTAGAATGATAAAATTGACAGTTGTAAGGGGATGTTAAGTTTTTGTTTTAGGTTGATTCTTATGAGTTCAACATCGTTTAGCGTAAACAGATGGTAATAAGTGTAATCTAAATAACACCAGTTACTATTCGGATTATTATTGGGAATTATCTCAAAATTTATCGGTACAATATGAACGATTGTAGTAGATAAGAAGCGAATTTTATAGATCTTAGACCAATTTAATTTTAGTCTTGGCTAAATGGTATAATGCCGATGTATGTTGAGTCGTAGATGAACCTGTGAATTTAGGACTCAAACGAAACAACGATCGGTATTGATCAGTTTTAGGAAAAGTAATTCAGATCATTATAGATGAGGATCGAATTTCTTTAAAATTGATTTTTGAGTTGGAAAAAGAAAATTATTTGAAATTATATAAAAATAATCAGAGAGAGTTCAGATTAAAACATCAACTAATTTGAGCTCGATTCTGTTTCATTTTAATAAATAGGTTAAATTATGAGACGATTATTGTTTTTTTTAGTGTGCTTATTAATACTTAAAACGGTGAATGCACAAAGCACACTTTCCCTTGTGCCTTATCCCAATCAAATTGAAATAAAAGATGGGAATTTTTCTCTTTCAGGTAAAATAAGCATAGAATCTGATGTTTGTTTAAAAGCGAAAGCGACTTATTTGCAAGACATGTTATCGACTCTTTGCGGGGATCAAATCGAGCTTGTAAAAAAAAGTAGAAAGCGAATAGAACTTAAATTGAGTAAGAGTTTAAAAAAACAACTTGGGAAAGAAGGTTATAAATTAGATATTAAGAAAGATGGAATAAGCATTGAAGCTGCAACAACTGCCGGAGCGTTTTATGGTATTAAAAGCTTAGGTCAGATTTTAGTGCAAAGTAAGGGGGAAATGCAATGTTTATTGCCCTGTTTGTCAATTGAGGATGTTCCTGCTTTTGGTTGGCGGGCTTTTATGCTCGATGAATCGAGATATTTTAAAGGAATAAAAGTCGTAAAAGACCTGCTTGATAAGATGGCAGAATTAAAAATGAATGTGTTTCATTGGCATCTTGTTGATGATCAGGGTTGGAGGATTGAAATTAAAAAATACCCTAAACTAACTGAAATAGGTTCTAAACGCAAAGATACTCAAATAGGCGGATGGAATAGTCCGTTACGCAGCGGAGAAGCTCATGAAGGTTTTTATACTCAGAAAGAAATTCAGGAGATTATTGATTACGCCACCCAAAGGCATATTACAATTGTGCCTGAAATTGAAATGCCAGGACATGCCAGCGCTGCGATAGCTGCCTATCCATGGTTGGGATCATCTGGCGAACAGATTGAAGTGCCTGTTGTTTTTGGGAAAATGAAAGATGTGTACAATATTGCTAATCCATGCGTTTATGAGTTTGTAGAAGATGTTTTAAACGAAGTGTTTAATTTGTTCCCAAGTCAGGTTGTTCATATTGGCGGAGACGAGGTTCTGTTTGATCAATGGAAAGAGAATCAACAGGTCTTAAAGTTAATGAAAGATGAAAAACTATCTAGTTTTGCAGATGCTCAAATCTATTTTACTAATAAGGTTTCTAATTTTATTGATAAGAAAGGTCATCGTATGATGGGATGGAATGATATATTAGGTGGTGATGTTAACGAGTGGCAAAAATTATCAGATGTTGAAACTAGTCAAATTTTGGCTAAAACGACTATCATCCATTTTTGGAAAGGAAATATCAAATTAATTGAAGAGGCTATAAGTCAAGGATACGATATTGTAAATTCACATCATATTTATACTTATCTCGATTATGACTATAATTCAATTTCTTTGGAGAAGGCTTATAATTTTCAACCAGTCCCTGATGCTTTAGATCAGAAATATCGCAATAAAGTATTGGGATTGGGATGCCAAATGTGGAGCGAATGGATTCCTCAAGAAAAGGATCTTTATTATCAAGTTTTACCTCGCTTGGCAGCTTACGCAGAAGTTGGATGGACGAATAAAAGTCAGAAAAACTTTGCACGTTTCGAAGCAGGCGTAAAAAAACTCTTTAGATCTTGGAATCATAACATCACTGAAATAAAATAAATATTATTAGGGGAGCTAAAAGGAGTGGAGCGTCAGCAAGAAGATTTTTGGGGAAAAGCCAAATAAAATAATTATAGATAAGCTTAAGAGATTTAATGCAAACAGATTAACAAATGAAATATTTTATAATATTATTGATAGGAATTTCCTTGTCAATTTCAACAGTGGCGCAGGATACTATTTCAGTAGCTAATTTTGGACTCTTGCCCAATACCAGAGAGAATGCCGTTCCGTATGTGAGAAAAGCTATGGATATGGCTAAAAAAAAGAAAAGTGCTGTGCTTTTATTTCCAAAAGGGCGATATGACTTTTGGCCACAGCATTGTATTGAACGAAACTATTTTGAATCTAACACCAGTGACAATAATCCCAAACGATTAGCTATTCTAATTGATAATATGACTAATTTTAATTTGGATGGAGATGGATCGTTATTTGTAATGCATGATCGGATGCAACCAGTAACAATCGATCATTCGAAACAGATTAGTCTGAAAAATTTCTCAGTTGACTGGGATATACCTCTTACGGCTCAAGGAGAGGTGGTTAAAATTAGTACAGAATATTTTGATGTGAGAATTAATAAACTTGAATCTCCTTATGTTATTGAGAAAGGAAAACTGGTGTTTGTAGGAGAAGGCTGGAAATCTCCTCTTTTCGAGATTATGGAATTTCAGTCTGACACTAAATATGTTGAGCCATATACTGGCGATGATCAAGCTTTAGGTCATGACTGGTATAATTATCAGGTACAAGAAATAGAATCGGGAGTCGTTAGATTTTCTCGGGCGGGAGGTTTTTTACGTTATCCAGTATTGGGAAATTGGCTTGTATTGCGTCATAGTAAACGTGATCATGCAGGTATATTTCTTTTGGATAGCAAAGACATACATCTTGATAATATAAATATTCATCACACTGCAGGATTAGGTATTTTGTCGCAATACACCGAAAATATTTCATTTAATAAGGTTAAGGTAATACCCAATAAACAGAAGGGACGTTTTTTAAGTGGGCACGACGATGGCTTCCATTTTATGGGCTGTAAAGGTTTAATTAAAGTAGAAAATTGTGAATGGGCTGGTTTAATGGACGATCCAATTAATATTCATGGGACTTGTGTACGCATCATCGATCTAATTTCGGCAACAGAAATAAAGTGTAAGTTTATGCATCCTCAAAGTAAAGGTATGCTTTGGGGGAAAGCTGGAGAGATTGTTAGCTTTATCGAGAACAAAAGTATGCGTTCGTTAGCTATTGGTGAAATTAAGTCGTTAAAAGTATTGAATAAAACTGAATTTATAGTGGAGTTTATAAAGCCAACGCCATCTTTATTAAAAGTTGGGGCGGCCTTGGAAAACCTCACATGGACTCCTAATGTCGAAATCCGGAATAGTGTTTTGGGAAGTTGTCGCGCCCGTGGATTACTAATTTCAACACCAGGGAAAGTCGTGATAGAAGATAATATTTTTGAATCAAGTGGCTCAGCCATTTTAATCGCAGGAGACGCTAATCAATGGTACGAATCTGGAGCTGTAAAAGATGTACTCATCCGTAATAACGAATTTCGTTACATATGCATGTCTTCTATGTACCAATTTTGTGAAGGGATTATTAGTGTATCTCCCGAAATACCACAACCTGATTCAAAATATCCTTTTCATCGTAATATTCGAATCGAAAATAATACGTTTCATCCTTTCGATTATCCTATTTTATTTGCTAAGTCTGTAGATGGATTGAGTTTTACTGGTAATAAATTAATACGTAGTAAGAAGATCTCTCCATTTCACAAGAGGAAATTTGGCTTTACTTTTAATGCCTGTAAACATGTTTTAATTAAAGGTAATCATGTTGAGGGAAATGTTTTAGGAAAAGAAATAAAATTGGAAAATATGAGTAGGAAGAATTTGAAATTGGATACTGCCTCGTATTTTAAATTGACTAAATAATACATTTTGTTTTGATAAGTATCCACTTGTTTGTGGTACAAGGAAAATAAACATATAGCCAAACCAACTGGTTGGTACTGGTTTGTTTTATGGACAGTTATTTCTATCTTTATAAACGAAAAAAGAAATACTCTTAGTTCAATATTAGTAAATCGGTTTAGTTGATTTTATTTTAGATGTTTTTTGAGATTTGAAAAGTGATTGTGATGATTTTAGCGAGCTGAGTTTTCGTTATAACGATTGAGTATTGTTACAAATACAATGCTGTGAAAAAATCAGGCGTGAATGAACTGATTTTTCTCAATTGAATGGTTACAAATAAGAATCTATGACAGTTTATATATAGTACTGGATAAAATATAATTATATGAATATAAGAATAGTAAAAGGTGGAATGTTGTTGTTGACGATATTCTTGTTGTGTAAAGTCAGCTTTGCAAACGAGAATAAAATTGAAAACCCAAGGTTGATTTCAGAAAATAAATTGAAAGCTCACGCTACTTTATATTCTTTTGATAATGTTAAAGATGCATTAATCGGAGATCGAGATAAGTCTGAATATATTCAAATGCTGAACGGTACTTGGAAATTTGATTACGCTGAAAATGATAAGAATGCACCTAATGAATTTTATCAAAAGGAATACGATGCAAGGGCATGGGATAATATTGACATTCCCTCTTGTTGGGAAATGAAAGGATATGGTACACCTATTTATACAAATGTGGTTTACCCATTTCCTGTAAATCCACCCCATATCGAAAGAGAAAATCCGGTAGGAAGTTATATTCGTGAATTTTCTATACCAGAGGGATGGACAAAGCGTGATGTAATTTTACATTTTGGAGGCGTAAGTTCTGCCTTTTATTTATGGGTGAATGGAGAATATGTAGGTTATAGTCAAGGTAGTCGTTTGCCTGCCGAGTTCGATATTACATCTTTCTTAAAAAAAGGAAAGAATAAATTGGCAGTTAAAGTGTATCGTTGGTGCGACGGAAGTTATCTTGAGGATCAGGATCATTGGCGAATGAGTGGTATTCACCGTGAAGTATTTCTAATGGCTCGTCCAAAAGTAAGAATTGAAGACTTTGCAGTACGTACACGTTTGGATCAAAATTACCAGCATGCTCAATTTCAAATTCGTCCAGAAATTAAAAATTTGCATAAAAAAGATCTGAAAAACTGGATATTGGATGCTCAACTTTTTAATGCAAATGGTAAGAATGTTTTATCGAAACCCATGGAAATATCTGCCAATCGAATTAGTAATGAATATTATCCTCAACGGGATAATGTCTATTTCGGCATGATGGAGCAAGAGGTTGAAAATCCAGTTAAATGGACTGCTGAAACGCCTTATTTATATACTATGGTTCTCACTTTAAAAGATCCAGAAGGAAAAGTAATTGAAGCAGTATCTTCAAAAGTTGGATTCCGTGAAATTGAAAATAAGGACGGAATGCTATTAGTAAATGGTAAACCTGTGAAGTTGAAAGGTGTAAATCGTCATGACCATAATCAGGTAAATGGCAAAACGGTTAGTCGTGCTAATATGCAGAAGGATATGGACTTGTTGAAACAATTTAATTTTAATGCTGTTCGAACTTCTCATTACCCTAATGATCCTTATTTTTACGAATTGTGCGATCGCTACGGTATATATGTAATAGATGAAGCTAATATAGAAACTCATGGTTTAGGTGGATATCTTTCTAACAAGCAGGAATGGAATTACGCTTTTATGGATCGTGTTATCCGAATGGTTAAACGTGATAAAAATCATCCTTCAATTATCTATTGGTCTTTAGGAAATGAATCGGGTTGTGGACCCAATCATGCTGCTGCTGCAGGATGGATAAAGGATTTTGATCCAACTCGTTTGATACATTACGAAGGAGCACAGGGAGATCATGAACATCCAGCTTATGTGAAACTAGGCTCAAAGAAAAAAGTAGCTTATATGGCTAATCCTACTGATCCAGCTTATGTTGATGTAATCAGCAGAATGTATCCTACACCTAAGCAATTAGAAGGTTTGGCTAACAGTCCCTATATTAAGCGTCCTATTATGATGTGTGAGTATGCTCATGCTATGGGGAATTCTGTGGGTGATCTGAAAGCCTATTGGGATTTGGTTTATGAATATCCAAATTTGATTGGTGGTTTTATCTGGGACTGGATGGATCAGGGAATCCTTCAAACGGATAAGAATGGTCGTCAGTATTGGGCTTATGGTGGCGATTTTGGTGACAAACCTAATGATGGTAATTTTTGTATTAATGGTGTTGTAGCACCTGATCAAACAGCAAAACCAGCACTTTGGGAATGCAAAAAGGTTTTTCAACCAATTAAGACAACCGTTTTTGATCTTGAGAAATATGAATTTACCATTTTTAACAGACATCATTTTATTAACACGTCTCAATTCGATTTGCAATGGAAAATTATGGCTGACGGTAAGACAATTCAAAAAGGGAAATTTATTGCTCCCGAATGTTCATCTGGAAACAGTGTGCATTTGAAACTTCCAGTGCAAAAAATTAACATGCTGGCTGGAAAAGAATATGTATTGGAAATAAACTTTTTATTGCGACACTCACAAGTGTGGGCTAATAAAGGATACGAAGTTGCATGGAATCAATTTGTATTACCTAATACAAAAGTTTGTCATATAGTGAAGAGTAAGAAGTCCAGATTAAGTATCCAGCAAGACCAAGATGTTTGCAAAATTACAGGAAATGGATTTCAATTGCAGTTTAAAAAATCAAAAGGCAGCTTATTTTCATATAAGGTAAAAGGTAAAGAAGTGTTTACGCAAGAATTGCGTCCTAACTTTTGGCGTGTACCAACAGATAACGATAAGGGGGCTAAATGGATGACCAAAGCGGTATATGCATGGAAAGAGGCTGCTGAAAATATGGAATTGATTACATGGGAAATAGAGCAGAAAGAGAATCGAGTTTTATTGATTGGAAAATACAATATTCCTATTGATAGTAGTGTCTTAAGTCTTCAATATGAGATTACTTCCAAAGGAAATATTAAAGTAGATATGCAAATCAATAAAGAGAATAATGTAACATACTTGCCTCGTTTTGGTATGCAGTGTAGTATTTCTAAAGATTATTCAGAATTGAATTTTTATGGAAAAGGACCTCAAGAATCCTATTGGGACAGAAAAACAGGTGCTCGATTAGGTTTATACGCCATGAAAAGTTCAGATATTGCTTATGATTATGTTCGCCCTCAGGAAAATGGAAATAGAAGTGATGTGCGTTGGCTGGAGATGACGACTAAAAAACGCACTCTTAAAATTCAGGGAATTCCATCTTTTGATTTTTCAGTTTGGTCTTATAGCATGGAAAACCTTGAAAAGGCGACTCATATTAACGAACTTAATAAAGCAGATGCTTATATCTTAAATATTGATTTTAAACAATTTGGTCTTGGGGGCGATAATTCTTGGTCATCTATTGCGATAGCGCATCCAGAGTACCGTTTATCTGAGAGTACTTATAGATTAACTTACGAAATTCAAATTGTTGATTAAGTAATTGCTTCGTTCCTTAGAAATAAGCTGAAGTTCTTTTTGTGTTACCAGATACTTGTTTCTGATTCTATCAAAAAAATGATAAAAAAAACAATCAAATAAAACTCAACCATCATGAATCGATTATTAGGGATATTACTCATTTTTATGTTTTCTTGCTCAAATCCGAGTTTTAAGAAAGATCAAATTGCAATCATACCTAAACCCAATCAACTAAGTTTGGAAGGAGAATCTTTTAGGATCAGCTCTAGTACTAGAATTACTGCACCTGGTACAGATCAGCAAAAAGCTGTTCGATACTTAAAGGATATGTTTCAAACCGCCGCTGGATTTCTTTTAGATATTCAAAAAAAATCAGATCAAAATGCGATTGTATTTCAACAAATTGAAGGATTGGCTCCAGAGGCTTATCAACTGGATGTAAGTCCTAAGAGAATCTTGATTTCAGCAAGTGGGGAAGCTGGTTATTTCTACGGCGTTCAAAGCCTTCGACAATTACTTCCTTCTGCGATAGAAAGTAAAGAGATTGTGAGTACTGATTGGTTAGTGCCATGTGTAAAGATTGAAGATGAGCCCCGTTTTGCATGGAGAGGTATGCAGATGGATTTCAGCCGTCATTTTTTCGATATAGATGAGGTTAAAACCTTCTTGGACTATATGGCTTTATACAAGCTGAATATTTATCACATGCATTTAACCGATGACGAAGGTTGGAGAATTGAAATTAAACAATTGCCTTTGCTGACAGAAAAAGGAGCCTGGAGAACAGAAAGTCGGCACGATAAGGTATGTATCGACAATGCCAAGACTGATCCTTCTTTTACCATTGATCCAGAAAAGTATCATATGAAAGATGGCAAAAAAATGTATGGGGGATTCTTTACACAAGATCAGATTAAAGAAATAATTAAATATGCAGATGAAAGGTGCATTACTGTAATTCCTGAAATTGACATGCCAGGTCATTTAAAAGCTGCTATAGATAATTATCCATTTTTATCCTGTAAAGAAGAAGCGGGTTGGGGTAAAGTATTTACAACACCAGCTTGTTTAGGAAAAGAATCTACATATAAGTTTGTTGAAACAATTCTTGGAGAAATTGCTGAACTTTTTCCTTCTAAATATATTCACATTGGTGGTGATGAAGTTAATATTCAATCCTGGAAAGATTGTCCAAAATGTCAGGGAGAAATTCATAAATATCATTTGAAAAATGAACATGAATTGCAATCTCATTTTAATCGAAGAATTGAACAATTTTTGCAATCAAAAGGTAAGCAATTAATGGGTTGGGATGAGATTGCCGAAGGAGGTTTAACCAAAGATGCTCATGTTATGTGGTGGCGAAATTGGGCACCTGAGGCTTTGGTTACAGCTGCAGAAAATGGAAATAGTATGATTATTACTCCAAACAATAAATATTATTTCGATTTTAAAAATGAACAAACCACTTTACAACAGGTTTTCGACTACGAACCTGTACCTTCAGATTTCACTCCGGAACAGGAAAAACTTGTAATGGGTATACAAGCAAATTTATGGTCAGAATGGATTCCTAACTTTGAACGTTTGCAATACCAAACTTTTCCAAGAATTTTAGCATTGGCTGAAACAGCCTGGGCAAAAAAAGAAAGTAAAGATTATGACGAGTTTAATACCAGAGTTCAGTTGCTCTGCGACCGTATGGATGTCATGAATATCAATTACTATATTCCCTCAGTTGAAGGGCTTAATAAGAAGATTGCTTTTGTTGATAGTGCAATAATAAATTTATCGGTTCAAATGAAGGGATTGGAGATTTATTATACCTTGGATGGATCTGTACCAACAAAAGAATCGAAGCTTTACAATGAGCCTGTTGTTCTTAAAGCGAATTGTGAGATAAAAGCTAGAGCCTTTAAAGGAAATACGGGTAGTGGACTGGCTAAGGCAATTGTTGAAAAGCAGAACTTACGCGAGGCTCAAACAGTTTCTCCAGAAAAGGGTAAATTGAAGAGATGGGTCGTGAAAAATTATCCTGATGCAGTCAGTAAAGTTGATCTAAACGAATCTAATGACTTCAAATTAGTAAGCAAAATAGGCTTGGGAGAATATAGCAAAGAAGAAAAGATTTTTATGGCATTCAAAGGGTATTTTTATGCTGAAAATGATGGGATTTACGAATTCTTCACCAAATCTGACGATGGTAGCTTGTTATACATCGAAGATGAAATGGTTGTGGATAATGGAGGTCATCATGCTCCACGTGAGAGATCGGGGATGATTGCTCTTAAAACAGGCTGGCATCCAATTTCTGTGTTTTTTCAGCAAGGAACTGGAGGTGCTGAATTAAATGTTTGGTATTTATATAATATGAAGAAGAGAGAATTAGCAGGAAATATTATTGCTTTTTAATAATTAAAAATTAAGAGATTAACTAAAATAAATGCAAATATGAAAACAATATTTAAAGCAGGTCAATTGCTAATTGTTGTAATGATACTGTTCTCTTGTAAAAGCCACACGCCAAAGGATTTGGCTAAAGAAAATATAATTCCAAAACCAACAAAACTTGTTGCAACTGGCAGTTCTTTTGAATTAACAGATAAAACAACGATATATGTTGAAGATGATGATATGTTAATTAGACCAATTGGGAATTATCTGGCTGATTTGATTAAACCAGCTACAGGATTTAAAATTGAGGTGAAAGGAGTAAAACAATCTGAGTTTAAAAAGGGTATTTGTCTAGGGCTCACTGAAAATAATGTAGATTTAGGTGAAGAAGGCTATAAACTAAGTATTGATGAAAATAAAATAGTACTAAAAGCGTATCAACCCGCAGGTTTATTTAGAGGTGTTCAAACCATAAGACAATTGTTCCCAGCAAGAATCGAATCAAATAAACTGCAGGATGGCCCGTGGGAAATTGCAAGTGGTACAATAGAAGATGCTCCTCAGTATGGTTTTAGAGGTGCTATGTTAGATGTATGTAGACACTTTTTTGGAGTTGAAGATGTGAAACGATTCATCGATTTGATTGCGACCTATAAAATGAATATTCTACATCTGCATCTAACCGATGATCAGGGCTGGAGGATAGAAATAAAATCATGGCCAAATCTTACAGCTCATGGAGGAAGTACTCAAGTTGGTGGAGGTGAAGGTGGATTTTATACTCAGGAGCAGTATGTTGAAATTGTAAAATATGCACAGGATCGTTTTATTACTGTAATTCCTGAAATTGATATGCCAGGACATACTAACGCCGCTTTGGCTTCGTATGCCGAGTTGAATGCTGATAATAAGGTAAGAGAGTTGTATACCGGAACAGATGTTGGTTTTAGTACATTAGCAACTGATAAAGCGATTACCTATAAATTTATCGATGATGTTATTCGCGAACTAACAGCTTTGACTCCGGGTCCTTACATTCATATTGGTGGAGACGAATCACACGTTACTGCAAAGGATGATTATGTTGTGTTTATCAATAAAGTACAAGATATCGTTAATGCACATGGTAAACAGATGATTGGATGGGCTGATATTGCTGCAGGTTCATTAAAAGAGAATTCACTGGCACAATTCTGGCAAACAAAACCAGACAATGCATTGAATGCTGTTAAGCAAAATGTTAAGATAATTATGTCCCCTGCAGCCAAAGCTTATATGGATATTCAGTATGATACACTTTGCCCTTTAGGACTTCATTGGTCGGGCTATATTGAAGTCGATAAGGCTTACAATTGGACGCTGGAAAGTAATGTAAAAGGTATTAGTAAAGAAAATATTGTAGGAATTGAAGCGCCTTTGTGGACTGAAACAATTGAGACAATAGATGATGTTGAATTCATGGTTTTTCCACGTTTATTAGGCTATGCTGAAATAGGTTGGTCTTCGAATACCAACAAAAGTTGGGATGAATATAAAGTTCGCTTAGGTAATCAAAAATCTCGTTTTGAATTCATGGGCATTAACTATTACAAATCTGCACTGGTTCCTTGGGTAGATGAAGTAATAATAGAAAAATAATATTCAAATGTTTAGTATTGGGATATCGTCTGAGCGATATTCCAATTCTAGTTTATGAGGTATAATATTAGAATTTATGAGAAATTCAATTTTTATAGGAGCTCTTTCAAGTTTGTCTTTAACAGCTTGTGTGTCGGCAAATAAGCAAGAAGCTCAAAATGTATCAAAACCGAATATTATTTTCATCATGAGTGATGATCATGCCTATCAGGCAATTAGTGCTTATGGTTGTGGTTTAAATAATACGCCTAATATTGATCGCATCGGAAAAGAAGGTGTCATTTTTACCAAAGGTTTTGTAACTAATTCTATTTGTGCTCCTAGCAGGGCAGTGATGTTAACTGGAAAGCACAGTTTTGTAAATGGAAAAGTGGATAACTTACTGCCCTTTGATTGGGAACAAGATAATTTTGCCAAACAGCTTCAGAAGTCAGGGTACCAAACTGCTATGATTGGGAAAATTCATCTTAACGGTTTGCCTCAGGGTTTCGACTACTCTAATGTCTTACCAGGTCAAGGGCAATATTATAATCCCGATTTTATCGAGAATGGTATAAAAAAACAATACCATGGTTATTGCACAAGCATAACAACTGATATCGCAATGGATTGGTTAGAAAATAAGCGAGATAAGAATAAGCCATTTTTAATGCTTTATCATCAGAAAGCACCGCATAGAACATGGATGCCAGAGAAGAAATATTTTGATTTATTTGAAGATAAACAATTTACGCCTCCAGCTAATTTTTTCGATAAATACGAGAATCGACCTGTTGCAGCGAAACATGAAATGGGAATTTATAAGCATATGGATCTGGCCTATGATCTTAAAATGCTTGATGATGAAGGCGAAATTAAAACGAGATTAAGAAAAAATGCCCAACGGATGTACGAGCGTATGGATTCGACTCAAAAAGCCGATTGGGATGCCCATTATAAACCACTTATTGCTGAGTTTAAAGCTAAGGGTTTGAAAGGGAAAGAACTGGCCTTATGGAAATATGATCGATACATGAAAGATTATCTGAGTACTGTTCAGTCTGTTGACGATGGAGTAGGAGAACTATTAGATTATTTAGACAAAAATAATTTAACTGAAAATACGATTGTAGTTTATACATCTGATCAGGGTTTTTATTTGGGAGAACATGGTTGGTTCGACAAACGATTTATGTACGAAGAATCATTTAGAACCCCTATTTTAATGCGTTATCCTAAGGAGATTAAGGCGGGAGCTGTAGTGGATAAATTGATCCAGAACCTTGATTTTGCTCCTACCTTTTTAGATTATGCTGGTGTTGATATTCCAAAGGATATACAAGGAGAATCCTTTAGAAAATTACTAAATGGTGAATCTGGAGAATGGAGAGATGCTATTTATTATACTTATTATGAATATCCAGGCGAACACAATGTGCAGCGCCATTATGGAATTCGTACAGATCGTTATAAGTTGATCCATTTTTATTACGATTCGGATACATGGGAACTGTACGATTTGGACAAAGATCCTTCTGAAATGAACAATGTATATGATGAACCTTCTTACAAAGAAGTACAAAAGGATATGCATGAGAAATTGGTGGCGCTGAGAGCAAAATATGGAGATAGTGATGAAAATGATCAGAAGCATCTTAATCGATTTTTGGATGCCAAGCATTTGAAACACTAATTAGAGTTCACAAATAATTGGAGGCGAATAAATAAAACCGAATACTCTTTTTTTTAGCCTGATATTAGATTAATAATTCAAATTGATAATGCAATTAACGTCAAACAAATCAATTATAAGCCTTGGTGCAACAGCTTTATTAAGCCTGTTTGCTTGCTCTGTTAAGAATAAAAAACCAGAAACAAAGCAACCTAATATCATTTACATACTGGCAGATGATATGGGGTATGGAGATTTGGGTTGCTATGGACAAAAAAAGATTAAGACACCTAATTTGGATAAGATGGCAACCGAAGGGGTTCGCTTTACTAACCATTATACTGGTTGCACTGTATGCGCCCCTTCACGCTGCGCTCTGATGACTGGTAAGCACACAGGACACTCTTATGTGCGCGGTAATCATGAGATGAAGCCTGAAGGACAGATGCCAATGCCAAGTGACACCAGAACAGTGGCTCAGTCTCTCCAAAATGTCGGATATGTTACAGGATGTGTAGGGAAATGGGGACTTGGATATCCTGGATCAGATAGTGATCCGTTAAAAATGGGATTTGACTATTTCTTTGGCTATAACTGTCAGATGCAAGCTCACCACTACTATCCTGAATATCTGTGGGAGAATGATAAAAAGGTTTTATATCCTGAGAATAAGGATGGAAAACACAAGATGTATAGTCATGATGAATGTACCAATAAGGGTATAAATTTTATTAAAGAGAATAAAGACAAACCTTTCTTTCTTTATCTGGCCTATGCCATTCCTCATGCTGAGTTAGTGCTTCCTGAGAAATATCTGGAGAAATATAAAGGGAAGTTTCCTGAAAAGCCCTATCCTGGTGCTCATTATGGGAAACAGGATTATCCCAAGGCAGCTTATGCCGCAATGGTGTCGCATCTTGATGGTGATGTGGGTAAAATTAATGCACTTCTTAAGGAGTTAGGATTGGATAAAAATACCATTGTGATGTTTACATCCGATAATGGACCTCACGTTGAGGGTGGTAACGATCCCAAATTTTTTAATAGTGCAGGCGGTTATCGCGGTATTAAAAGGGATTTGTATGAAGGTGGTATAAGAACTCCTTTTATCGTGAAGTGGTCTGGTCACATTAATGAGGGACGGGTATCGGAGCATGTGTCTGCTTTTTGGGATGTGTTTCCTACTCTTTGTGATGTGGCAGGTGCTGTAACACCAGATGATTTGGATGGAATATCTTTCCTTCCCGAGCTTATGGGTAAGAAGCAAGCTAAACATGATTTCCTTTATTGGGAGTTTCATGGTTACACTGGCGATAAACAGGCCATCCGTAAAGGAAAATGGAAGGCTGTTCGTGTGAAAATTAAAGAAGCTAATACTCCTATTCAGCTTTTTGATCTGGAGGCAGATCCATACGAAAAAAGAGATATTGCTGGTCAGTATCCTGAGGTGGTAGTTCAAATGAAAACATTGTTTGAGAAAACACATGTGAAATCGGAAGCATTCTCTTTTTTATATGAAGAGTAAGCTAGAAAATATTTTGGAGGTGTTCTATAAACAATAGTTCGGTAAGGTTTTAGAAGTGTTTGATAATAATCCTGTTTATGATCCACTGTACTTGCTGTAATGTCATGATTGTAAATTGTTTGCAGATTAATATCATGTCTTGATTCTCATGTCTCACGATCTATTGATAAACACATTTACAAGTGCCATACGTAAGGGGAAATGGAAGTTCAAATAGTGTTTTTAAGAATCATCAACTTGAGCTCTATGATTTGAAATCTGATTTGAGTGAGAATTATAAGCTGGCAAAAGAATATCCTCATAAAGTTGAGGCGTTATATTCTGATCTTAATTAATGGAGTAACTCGTTTAAGACTCCATTGACACAGTAAAGGAATCCTCTTTATGAGGGAAAGTAGCTGTGTTGATAAAATGCAAATAATTTTAGAGTTGAAAACTAATTTAAAATCATGAAGAATTCATTTTTGTTTTTGGTAGCAAGTACAATAGCAGGTGGCTTGGTTGCTCAGGATAAAGAGGCGGAAAAACCTAATGTGGTAATTATTTACGCAGATGATCTAGGATTTGGAGATGTGGGGGCTTACGGGGCAAAAGATTTGAAAACCCCTAATATAGATGCAATTTCCAATCAGGGAATTCGTTTTACAAATGGTTATGCTACATCTGCAACCTGCACTCCTAGTCGATACTCTTTGTTAACAGGGTATTATCCATGGCGTAATAAAAATGCACAGGTTTTACAGGGGGATGCACCATTATTAATTCCTACTGATAAAATTACTCTGCCAAAAATGATGCAAAAGGCAGGTTATAAAACTGGTGTAGTTGGAAAATGGCATTTGGGAATGGGAAATGGATCTGTAGATTGGAATCAAAAGGTAAGTCCAGGTCCTAAAGAGGTTGGGTTTGATTATTCTTTTGTGATGGCAGCAACAAATGATAGAGTGCCCAATGTTTACGTGAAAGATGGTTTTGTAGATGGTTTGGAAAAGGGTGATCCATTGCAGGTGAATTATCGGATGAATTTTGAGGGAGAACCTACAGGCAGGAAGAATCCAGAGCAATTGAAAGTGATGTATAGCCATGGACACGATATGAGTATTAATAATGGCGTATCGAGAATTGGTTATCAAAAAGGAGGAGAAGCTGCACAGTGGATTGATGAAGAAATGGCAGATACATTTTTGAATGAAGCTAAACAATTTATTCAGCGCAATATTAATCAACCATTTTTTCTTTATTATGCTTTGCATCAACCTCATGTTCCAAGGATACCACATCCTCGATTTGCAGGAACAACAGGTTTGGGACCTCGTGGAGATGTAATTGCCGAAGCTGACTGGTGTATTGGTGAGTTGCTGAAAACTTTGAAAAAGAAGGGCTTGATGGAAAATACCATTATCATTTTCTCAAGCGATAATGGTCCTGTTCTGGATGATGGATATATGGATGCATCTAAAGAGAAGCTTGGAGACCATACTCCTTGGGGACCGTTTAGAGGAGGGAAATATAGTTTGTATGAAGCTGGAACTCATGTACCTTTTATGATCATGTGGGAAGGGAAAATTAAGCCAAAGGTCTCAGATGCAATTGTTAGTCAGGTTGATATTTTGGCTTCTTTGGCTTCTTTGACAAATCAAAAGCTGCCGAAAACAGATAGTCAGAATATGTTGTCAGTTTTACTGGGAGAGAGCGAAATTGGAAGAGAGAATGTCGTATTGGAAGGGCTTTTTCATAAAACAGCATTCCGAAAGGGTGACTGGGTTTTGATTCCATCTTATAAGGGTGGAAAAACGCCAAGCTGGGGAGTTGATGTAGAAACAGGTTTTTTAATGGAAACTCAGCTGTTTAACATCCGAAAAGATCCCAATCAGAGAGATAACCTAGCAACAAAATATCCTGACAAAGTAAAAGCGATGAAAGCCGAATTTGAAAAAGTAAAAAAAGGAAGTGTGCAATAAGATGCGTGGGTATAAATGAAATCACTGAGGATTATTTACTTAGAAAAGTATGCGTTTGCTCTGGAAACAAGTATCTGAATACTTCAATTGGCAAGTTCTTCTGTAATTTATTTGATGAGATGAAAAAGATCATTTATTTGCCTTAATCTTTCTTTTATCTTTGTGTTAACCTTAAAAAAAAACGAAGATGAAATCTATCACATCAATTTTAACATTGCTAGTATTAGCAAGCAAGCTGAGTTTTGCCTCAGTAGATTTTGACACTTACTTTGAACACAAAACCTTGCGTGTTGATTATTTGCTTGGAGGAAATGCAAAAGAGCAAACCGTATTTTTGCAAAATATAAAGAAAGAACCTTATTGGGGAGGTACAAGGGTGAATATGCTTGATACCTTTAATTACGGCAACTTTCGATTTAGCTTAATTGATAAAGCATCAGGGACCTTGATTTATTCTAGAGGCTTCAGTTCATTATTTCAAGAATGGCAAGCTACTCCTGAAGCTAAAACTATGAACCGATCATATTATCAGGTAAATGTGATGCCTTTTCCTAAAAATACAGTACAATTCATTATCGATTATAGAAATAGAGATGGTGAGTTTGTGAAGCTTTTTGCATATGAAATTGACCCTACAAACTATTTCATACAAGAAGAAACTGTTATGAAGGTGAAGCATTCTAAGATTATGGGGATTGGTGATGCAAGCAAAAGTATTGATGTTGCTTTTATTGCCGAAGGATATACTCAAGAAGAAATGGGGAAGTTTAGAGCGGACGTTGAACGAGTTGCTGGCTATGTGTTGAATGTTGAACCATTTAAATCTTATGCTGATCGTTTTAATATTTATGCATTAGAATCTATATCTGAAGAATCGGGACCTGATATTCCGGGGAAGCATATTTATAAGAATACAGTTCTGAATTCGAACTTCTATACATTCGATTCTGAGCGATACCTAACGACTTCTGATTTGAAAAGTATGTATGATATTGCTGCGAATGTACCATACGATCAAATTTTCGTTCTAATAAATACGGAGAAGTATGGAGGAGCGGGAATCTATAATTATTACACATCTTGTGCTTCGGATCATAAACTGTCTAAAGAAGTTGCAAGTCATGAGTTCGGGCATGGCTTTGCTGGTTTAGCTGATGAATATTATACATTTGATGTTTCTGTTGAGGATTTTTATAACGTGAAAGTAGAGCCTTGGGAGCCAAATATCACGACTTTAGTTGATTTTGATCGTAAGTGGAAATCAATGATAGAAGAAGGTTTAGTAACACCAACTCCAAGAACAGAGGAGTATGAAGGTAAAGTTGGTCTTTTTGAAGGAGGCGGTTATATGAGTAAGGGAATTTATTCTCCTGTTCAAGATTGCAAGATGAAAACAAATAATAAAGATGAATTTTGTCCTGTTTGCCAAAGAGCTTGTGAGAAAATGATCAAGTTTACGATTGGGGAATAGGTCTTGTATTACGATACAAAAAATGCACTCATCAATATGAGTGCATTTTTTTTTGAATAGATGATTTTATATCGCTATTCTTTATCCTTTTTAGCAAGGCTATAGAAGGTTAAAAGAGCTAAACCTCCAAATAAGAAGATCATAGAGAAATAAGAAACTTCTTCGCTCATTCTGGTGTATTCGTCAAGAATATTTCCGACTAGAATACCAATAGCTAAACCGATAGCTAAAATTCCATATTTTAAACTCTCCTGAGTTCTATCCCTAGTGGTACTAACTAAAAGTTCTGCACTAATTCCTTTTTCAATTAGGGCTTTTCTCTCACGATGACGGTAAACAAGAAAAATGATTAAAGGAATAAATCCAATTGAGCAGATGATTGCTACGATTGCTGTGATATCCATAATATAAGTTTTATTGGTTGATTAATATTTTACAAATTGATAATGAAAGCCTCATGTTTTTTGCTTTCAACTTTATGACGCCATATGTTTATAAAGGGTTACAAATAAAATATAGTTTTTTGTGATGATGGATTATTTATCTATAAATCATTAGCTTGTATTTGGACTGAAATGTTTTACCTTTTAGATTGTAACCAATATAAGTTTGCTGCGTCTAACTATTAGTAGTTCGAAACAGATGCAACATTTTATAACTTTATATCGTCTATTGTGTTGTGTGAGAGAATTGAGATAAATTAATTGCCGCCGAACAAGTTTGCAAATCTAGTTTCTTAACATTAGAACATGAAATCGAACAAGGATAGTTATTACATACAAAAAATTAAGGATGGTGATGTCGGTGCATACGCCAACTTGGTTGATCGTCATAAAAAAATGGCTTTTAATATTGCTATGCAAATAATTGGCAATAGAGAAGATGCTGAGGAGATTACACAGGATGCATTCTTAAAAGCATATCAAGCATTGGATAGGTATAAAGGAGAATCGAAATTTTCAACTTGGCTCTATCGAATTATATACAATGCGTCTATTTCGAAGATGCGAAAAAAAAAATTAAATCAGGTTTCAATTGATGATGACTATAATGCATCGGTTAATGTGAAATCGACTCAGTCGGCACTTCAAGCTCTAACTAATGAGGAACAGAAATTATTTATAAATAGAGCTCTTGATAAAATTGGCGGTGATGAGAAAACGATAATTAATCTTTTTTACTTGGAAGAGAATTCGGTTGATGAGGTTAGTGATATTACAGGATTAAGTGTTGCCAATGTAAAAGTTAAATTACATCGATCACGTAAGAAATTATACGGTATCTTAGAGCAGTTTTTACAGAATGAGTTAAAGACTATTCTTTAAAAGGATATCAGGATAACAAAAATAAACTTGCTTTTTCTAATTCATTAAACTTAGAACTGATGCAAAAAGAAGATATATATAAAGACGAATTTATTAAAAAGCTATTGAGTGGTGTTGAGCTTGAGGAACCATCGACTGATTTTACAAAAAACGTGATGGATGATGTGATGCAGGACTGGCTAGTTAATTCGGTAAGCGTGAAAAAGAAAATGCCAGTTAAGCGTTTACTTATTATAATTGCTATTGTTTTATTAGGTGTTATTATCCTTATAGGAACTGATGTGCATAGCATTGTTGCATCTTGGGAACATCCATTGGTTCAGCAATTAAATGCTATTTTAATTCAACCAATACATGATTTATTATTAGGGGTAGTTGATCAAATGGTCAATCTACCTGCTATTGTTTATATTATTATGGTAGCAGCATTATCTCTAGTGGTATTCGATAATCTTGCAAAAAAGATGCTACATCAGTCGTAGAACCTTACTTTTAAAGCAAAAAAAATGCTGTCGAATTATCGGCAGCATTTTTTTTATGCGTATTTCATTCTTAGAATGGAAGATCATCTTCTTCTGGTGCAGGAGGCATATCAGCAGCATTGAACTCTGGCATTTCAGCAGCAGCTGCCGCTTGCATTTTTTCAATTCTCCAAGCTTCAAGATTTGAGAAGTAATTTACTTTCCCATCTTTTTCCCACTTTCTACCTCTAATATTGAAAGAAACCTTAATCTCTTCGTTAACAGAAACCGTCTCTAATAAATCACAACGATCTTGAGTCAATTGAAATTTAATGAAGTCATTCCAATCAGAATTTCTTTCATTTTCAACTTCAATTACAAATTCTCTTTTCTTAAAACGATCGCTTATTTGTTGAGTATCCTCTTTAAGGATAACTTTACCGTTAATTTCAAAATTCATATTAATATATTTTGCTTAGTAAGTACCTACTAATGTTTGGTTATTGTAAATTTATTATGAGAGTTATTCTCGGATGATTACGATTTTCTCGATAACATCGCCACCTTTAATTTGGTCGATTACGTCAAGACCTTCGATAACTTTTCCGAAACAAGTATGCTGACGATCTAAGTGAGCTGTATTTTCGCGACTATGGCAAATGAAAAATTGAGATCCTCCAGTATTTCTTCCAGCGTGAGCCATAGAAAGAACACCTCTATCGTGGAATTGGTTACCACCAGTTAATTCACATTTGATAGTATGACCAGGTCCACCTGCTCCAGTTCCATCAGGACATCCACCTTGAATTACAAAGTTTGGAATTACACGGTGAAAAGTTAATCCATCGTAAAATCCTTTTTCCGAAAGATCAACAAAGTTTTGAACGGTAGTAGGTGCATCTTCCTGAAAAAATTCAACCTTCATTAGACCTTTGTCTGTATGAATTTCTGCTTGTATCATATCTTTGATTTTTATTTATTTTAATCACTAAAATTGAAGATTGAAAGTACTCATTTTCTTTTAAAATGCCTTTCCTTGACGGTAAATAATCGAAAATGGTGATTACCTCTAAGTTTTTATTATGAGTTATCTTAATTGTAAACAGCTAGTGAGTAAGAACTTGACTTCTTATCCGAAATTAAGCTTTTTAATTTCAATCAGGAACAAAGTTAAGAAAAGAATTGTACTCACAAAAGAGAAAAAAAATCCCTTTCCGATATAAATCGAAAAGGGAATATTTCATTAGAGATCTAATGAAACAGAATCTCTAAATTATTTTTTAGCAGTAGCTGCTTTTTCTACAATTTCAAGAAGTTCAACTTCGAAAATCAAAGTTGAGTTTGGTCCGATATTAGCACCTGCCCCACGAGCACCATATGCTAAATCAGAAGGAATATATAATTCCCACTTAGAACCAACAGGCATTAATGTAAGAGCTTCAGTCCATCCTGGAATTACGCGAGAAGGTAAGAATGTCGCTGGCTCCTTACGTTTGTATGAAGAATCGAATTCTTTACCATCTAGAGTTGTTCCACGGTAGTGAACTTTAACTTGCTGTTCCTTAGTTGGAATTGCACCAGTACCAGCTGTTAAAATTTTGTATTGAAGTCCGCTTTCTGTGGTAACAACACCTTCTTTTCCTTTGTTATCTTCAAGAAATTTCTTTCCAACAGCAATATTCGCTTCAGCAGCTTTCTTCTTAAGTTCTGTAATATACTTATTAATGATTGCTCCACCAGCACGTTGGTCAATTCTTAAATCTTCTTGAGCTAAAGCAGCGTTTAAACCAGCTAAAAGAGCGTCTTGGTTAACCTCATTTAAAGAGTTTGTTAATAAGTTGCCACCGAAACTAGTACCGATACAGTAGCTCACAGAATCAACTGTTGAGTTCAAAGCCATGTTAGTATCTACTTTTTTGTCGCAAGAGCTAAATGCGAATACGCCTAGTCCTAATGCTAGTGTTAATACTTTTAATTTCATTGTTTTGGATATTTAGTTTATATGTAAAAAATTATACGATCTCTAATAACTCTACTTCAAAAATAAGAGTTGTGTGTGGTCCGATTAGGTTACCAGCACCTTGTGCGCCATAAGCAAGGTTCGAAGGAACAAATAGTTTCCATTTCGATCCAAGAGGCATTAATTGGAGTGCTTCTATCCATCCAGCAATTACACCATTCACAGGGAATGTTGCAGGCTCACCACGATTTACAGAACTATCAAAAATTGTTCCGTTAATCAATGTTCCGTGATAGTGACACTTAACGCTATCAGTAGCCTTAGGTAGGTCACCACTTCCTTCAGTAATGATTTGATACTGAAGACCACTTTCTAGTTCTGTTACACCTTCAGCTTTTTTGTTCTCTTCTAGGAAAGTTTTTCCTTCGCCTATAGCCTGTCCGGCTTGTTCTTCTTGCATTTTACCAAAAAACTCCTGTAAAATATCGTTAGCTTCTTCTGGAGATAATTCTGGCATTTTACCATTGAATGCAGCATTAAGAGCTTCAACAAATGGTTCAGTGCTCAAAGTCTTAACACCTGATGTAATTAAATTGCTTGCAATGCTTAAACCAAGGCAATAGCTTACCTTATCTTGTTCTTCAGTATATTTCATCTATTCAAAATTATTCTTCTCAAAAATGATAACAAGCTTTTCAAATTACAGATACTAAAACACTTGTAGTTGAATTGATTCTTGTTAGTTTTTTAAGAAATATCAATATTTAGTTACTTTATTGTTTCTCAGTGAATTATGTCACCTTCTAAAAATAAAGCCCTAAGTTAACAGTTTTCTCCAAGAATGCGAGAAATGGATCTGTTTTTTAAGGTTTTTTTAATCTTTTCAAATTGGAGAATTAAAATCAAATCCCTCAATTTTTGATGCTCTTAGAATATGATGTTTGCCTGGAGGGCCGGCTAGTCTTTTTACTTCGAAACCAGAAGCGCGTAGTGCTCGCTTTACAATTCCTTTGGAGCAATATGTAACTAATTTAGCATCGGAGTTTAAACAATTATATAGTTTTCTAAAAATAACTTCTGTCCATAGTTTAGGTTGAATATCAGGAGCAAAGGCATCGAAAAATATGAGATCATATTTATCCTTAAAATCTACTTTCTTTAAGTCACCACTTATTTTTTTTAGGCTAAAATGATTAGATATTTCACAAGATTTATTCCACTCAGATTCATGTAGTTGATTGAATAAATTACGTTTCTCAAAATCAATTAAATCGGGATAATTAAGAACTTTCAACTGTTCTTCTTCGATTGGATAATGCTCCAAGCTATGATAAATAATAGATCGTTTATTATTTTCTGCTTCTACCAATGTTAGGTAAGCATTAAGACCTGTTCCAAAACCAATCTCTAAAATACTAATTGGGTTTTTATCTGAATATTTTAAACCAGCATTTATATAAACATGAATGGCTTCTTGTATTGCTCCATGAGTTGAGTGATAATGTTCGTTTAGCTCAGGAATAAATATGGTATGAGAACCATCTTCTGTTAATTTAATCTCTCTTTTCAGCATGATGAAATTTAATGTTTGATGGTTTTTCGTTCTAGTTTAATTTATTCTTTATTAACTTTTTGATTTAATGGTGATATTACAGCTGCCTGTTGTCTTATTCGGCTTGGAAGAAGATTGATCCATTTTTTCTGGAAAGGTAACTCCTGATTATTCTCAGGGTGACGAACTAATAAAATCAAAAATCCAAAGAAAAGGAACAAGCCTTTTAGAATACTTGATAGGGTAAGTCCCCACCATACAGAAGTTACAGGTACAGAATCAGAATTAAGATATTCTGGGAAAAGGGGTAGGACATCAACGAGACTGTAAGCAAAAATATAAGCAAATGGGATACGCAAAACGTTTCCGACTATTCCAATTATAGTTGGTGGCATGGCTTTACCAATTCCATTAAATGCGCCAGTAGCAGTAATTTCTATACTCATAAAAATCTGAGAGAAACTTAGAATTATCAAATAAACAATTCCCATTTTTAGAACTTCGGGTTCGCTTTGTTTAATGAATAAACTAAATACCTCGGCGCCAAAAAAGTAAAACAAGACTGTGCTTAAAAGACCTATAGTTGAGGCAATTCCTAGCGTAATGAAAAAGCCTTTTTGAATTCGATCCCAACGCTTGGCTCCATAGTTTTGGCCAGTAAAAGTTCCGAGTGCAGATGAAAAGCCTAAGGCGGTCATCCACGAAAGAGCTTCAATTTGTGATCCGATTGATTGTACCGAAAAAGGGATGCTATTTCCTAAAGCAATATTATTCATAACTCGTGCGAGGAGCATTGAAAGTAAAGCAAAGCAGGCTGATTGAAGAGCAACTGGGCCACCAATTTTAATAATTGGGTTTAAGAATTTCTTCTGCAATTTACCTAAATACTTCTTCGTATTTAAAGGATTATTTTTCCCTTTTAAGAGAACTATAAACAAAGCAAAAACAAGAATTTGTGATACTACAGTGGCGATGCCTGCACCTTCAGCGCCCATTGCTGGAATGCTACCCCATCCAAAAATTAGGATAGGATCGAGTATCATATTCAGAATTAAACCTACAGCGTTAATATAGAAAGGGACTTTTGAGTTACCCGTTCCATTATATATACCTGAGAGAGTAATGTTGGAAAAGGTAAAGGGCATACCAATGGCAACAATTCTTAGATAAACAAAGGCTGTTTCATTCACAAAATCACTTTCTATTTGAAAGAGACTGACAATTGGTCCAGTAAATAACCAGACTAGAAAACCAAAACCAATGGCAATAAGGAAGGATAATCCAAAAGCATTTCGAGTGAACTCTTTGGCCTCATTCATGTCTTTACGCCCGATAGATTGTGAGATACAAACCTCAGCGCCAATTTTTGTAATAAACATGAGAGATGCTCCAAACCATACTATGTAAATAGCTATACCTACAGCGCTCACAGTTTCACTACCTACACGACCAAGCCAAGCCATATCAGTCATATTATACGCCATTTGTACAAATGAGGTAGCTATGATCGGAATTGCAAGTTTTAGTATTTGTGAAAAAATGTTTCCTGTTGTAAGATCTTTTATCTGCGACACTAAATTTTTTTTAATTGATTGACATGGAGAATGAAAGTGAATTTATTTCATAGAATTGAATAAGTACTTCCTTTTATTAGTCTTGCAAAATTAAGAAATAGAAGTAATAATATAGAAAATTGCTCGATTAAT
This sequence comes from Marinifilaceae bacterium, assembly GCA_016744515.1. GTDB lineage: Bacteria > Bacteroidota > Bacteroidia > Bacteroidales > Marinifilaceae > Ancylomarina. The sequence continues at coordinate 59,448 of JADGEF010000003.1, forward strand.
TCAGATCTTGTAGGCATTATGAGTGAAGAGGTAATTAGGAAAATAATTCATATTGATATGGATGCTTTTTTTGCTTCGGTTGAACAAAAAGATCAGCCAGAGTTGAAGGGGAAAGCTGTAGCTGTTGGTGGAGGAGGAGATAGAGGCGTTGTTGCAGCAGCTAGTTACGAGGCCAGAAAGTTTGGTGTTCGATCTGCTATGCCATCAAAATCTGCTTTAAAGCGGTGTCCACACTTGATATTTGTTACGCCTCGTCATTCTAGGTACAAGGAGATTTCCAATCAGATAATGGCAATTTTTCATGAATATACCGACTTGGTTGAACCCTTATCAATTGATGAAGCTTTTTTAGATGTGACCCACAATAAGAAAGGCTTAGCTTCTGCTACTGCAATTGCTGAAGAGATAAAAAAGCAAGTAAAAGAAGAGACTGGATTGACGGCTTCTGCAGGTATTTCGGTAAATAAATTTTTAGCGAAAATTGCATCTGACTATCAGAAACCAGATGGTTTGTATGTGATAAAACCAAAGATGGTAGTATCCTTTATCGAAAGATTGAGTATCGAGAAGTTTTTTGGAGTTGGAAAAGTGACGGCTGACAAAATGCATCAAATTGGAATCTTCCATGGTAAAGATTTAAAGAAGCGATCCTTACTGGAATTGACTCGCTTATTTGGAAAAAATGGTGCTTACTACTATAATATTGCTCGGGGTATAGATGATAGAGAAGTAAATCCAAATCGGATTAGGAAATCGGTGAGTACAGAGAATACTTTTTTAGATGACCTTAGAACTAAGGCAGAATTAAAAAAACGATTAGTAGAAGCTACACTTGATCTACATAAACGCCTGCAACGGACTAAATTTAAAGGGCGTACTATAAGTTTGAAAATTAAATATAGCAACTTTGAACAGATTACTCGATCCCGAACCGTTTTGTATGAGATTGTTGACTACGACGAGATATTTGAATTGGCTAACAATTTACTTGCTCAACTTGAACTAATAGATAGTGTTCGTTTATTGGGTATAGGTATATCTAATGAAATAAAGCCTAATGAAGTTATTCAGCTAACTTTTGATTTCTAGCCAAGGAATTGTGTTGTTTATGCCTTCATTCAGAATGATTTTTCTATTTTTGTTCTTTATAAAAAGACCTACAAGTATTTTATTTTATATCCGATGCAGAAACATATATTTAAAGCTTTATGGCTGAGTGGAATTTTATTCCTAATGGCTTGTACGACTTCTATTCATAAGCAAGCTGGAGTCTATGATTCAAATTTTAGCATTGATGCAAGTTTAGATCAACAAGCTTTTCGAGATACAGCTTTCACCAATATCATCAATCAGTACAAATTAGGACTTGATGCTCAAATGAATCAGATTGTTTCTGTTACAAGCGAAGCGATGATGAGTGGCAGACCAGAATCTTTATTGAGTAATTATATCGCAGATGCTATGCTTGCAATTGGGAATGAGTTTTGCAAAGAGAATAAGCTAGGATATGGAGTTGATCTATCTATTATTAATAATGGTGGCTTAAGAACCAGTCTTCCTAAAGGAGAAATTACTACAGGGAAATTATACGAACTTCTTCCATTTGAGAATAAGCTCGTTATTGTTGGTATGAAAGGTTCCGATCTTCAAAATGTATTGAAGTATATTGCAGTTAAAGATGGAGAAGGTGTTTCTGGAATTAGGATGGGAATAAAAGGAGATGAGGCCGTTGATGTAAAGATTGGTGAGAAGGCTATAGATTTGAATAAGGTTTATCATCTTATTAGTGTTGATTATTTAATTAATGGAGGTGATGGAATGAATTCCTTCGATAAGAGAGATAATTTTCGTCATATACACCTGAAACTACGCGAAGCTGTTATTGATCATGCTAAGGTCTTATATAAGTCAGGAGTAGGTATTAAGGCAGAATTAGATGGGAGGATTTACTATGAGAAGTAGGAGAGATTTTTTTAAGAAACTTGGAATGGGAGGCTTGTTTTTAGGTTTGGGTGGCTATGCCTTACCATTAAAAGCAGCAAAGAATAAACTGACTAAGATTACTTTATTACATACCAATGATATGCACTCTCATATTGATCCTTTCCCAGAATCGGATCCTAAACACCCGGGTTTAGGTGGTTTTGCTCGTATTAATGCTTTGGTGAAAAAAATTAGAGAGGAAGAAGAGAATACCTTGTTACTCGATTGTGGTGATATTTATCAAGGCACACCTTATTTTAACTTTTTTAAAGGGGAAGCTGAGTTTAAATTGATGTCTCAGATTGGATATGATGCGAGTACAATTGGAAACCATGAATTCGATAATGGACTCGTTGGTATCTCATCTCAAATGGGACATATGAATTTTCCTTTTATCAATTCGAATTATGATTTTACAGGTACTGTTCTTGATGGAAAAGTATTGCCTTACAAAACCTTTAATAAAGGAGGTATTAAGATTGGGGTTTTTGGTTTAGGTATAGAGTTAGAAGGACTCGTATCAACTAAGAATTACGACGGAGTTGACTATATCGATCCAATTTTTATGGCAGAAAAGATGGTTTCAATCTTGAAAGAGAAAGAACAGTGTGATTTGATAATATGTTTGTCACATATTGGTTATTCAAGTAATACAGGTGGAATGTGTGATATGAAGTTAGCACAAAATACAAGCGGTATTGATGTCATTTTAGGAGGACATTCGCATACGCTATTGGAAACTGCAATGCGAGTTCGTAATTTAGATGAGAAGGAAGTTGTTATCAATCAGGTTGGATGGGCAGGTATTGCTTTAGGGCGAATTGATTTTTATATAGATAAGGAAGAAGGCACTAAGCTTGCAAGTTCAACTTTACATTCGATTGATAAACGCTTGGAAGCCTAATAACAATAGATCGTGAGATATGAGAATCAAGATATGAGACTGGTTTACAAACTACTTATAATCAAGATATTAATGAAAATGCAGCAGGTTTGGGATGATCTCATTATCAGGTGTTTGAAAAACCTTACCGAACCATTGTAATAAAGAACTAGATTATAAGATCGAATTAGATTTTAATGAATATGAGTAAGCTATTAAAAAAACTGAATAAGGATAATTTGCCATATGTTGAAGGTGTTCTTTCAATTATAGTCAATGTCTTATTGTTTGGACTTAAATATTGGGCAGGAATAGTCACGGGATCTATTGCAATTATGGCAGATGCCTGGCATACTTTGTCTGATAGTTTGAGTTCGATTATTGTATTGTTTGGTGCTAAATTTTCAAAAAAACCTGCTGATAAAGATCATCCATTCGGTCATGGTCGTGCTGATTTAATTGCTGCTTTTGTTATCGGAATAATGCTTCTTTTAGTTGCCTTTGATTTTATTTTAGAATCATATGATGCGCTTAAAAATAGAGAAGGTTCTATGTTTGGACCTTTGGCTATTTACGTGATGATAACATCAGTTATCTTAAAAGAATTGCTAGCTCAATTTGCTTTTTGGGGTGCAAAAAAATCAGCATCTAAAGTTTTAAAAGCTGATGCTTGGCATCATAGAAGCGATGCAATTTCATCTTTGATTATTCTTATCGGTATCTTTTTGGGTAAATATTTTTGGTGGCTCGATGGTGCTCTAGGTCTAGTTGTTGCTTTATTAATTGGTTATGCTGCTTACGAAATTATTAGGGATTCAATTTACACCTTATTAGGTGAAAGTCCTTCAGAAGATATCATAGATAAGCTTAAGTCAACTTGTAAGCGTTGTTATCCTGAAGATTTACATCCACATCATTTTCATGTTCATTCATATGGTGATCACAATGAAATTACTTTTCATATTTGCTTACCTTCCGAAATGACAATTCGAGAAGCTCATGAAATTGTAGATTATATCGAAAATCAAATCTCTGAAGAACATGCATATTCGGCAACCTTACATATTGATCCGAATGATGCGGAGTATATCAGTTTTAAAGATTAAGAGTTTATATTTTTGCAAGCTTATTCTTTTTGGCAAAGAAAACAGCTATAATAGCACCACCAATTACACAAATGGCTCCAATCATTGAAATGAAATCTAAGTTTTCTGTTTTAATCCAATCTACCTGAAAATTAGAAAGAACTGCCATTGTAATAAGTGTGATAATTGGATTTAGTGTAACAATAATACTAACCTTATAGGCTTCTGTGTATTTAAAGGCAAATGCTAGAGAACCATATGCAACAAGTGTATTTACGCCTAAGAATATTACGATTAGCCATATTGGAAGGCTCAGATCAGTGAAAGCTGGAAAATCGGCACTTGGTATATAAAGTAATGCTGGTAGACCATATAGAAACATATTTAGTGTTTGAGTTGGATGTTTCTGTACAAGTTTTTTCTGTAAAGCAGCATAAATAACCCAAGCTACGGCACCTATTTCAATCCAAATAAAACCTGTGTTAAAAGCATCGGGATCATCAATAAATCCTTTTAATTGATTCTGATAGAAAAGTATTAAACCAATTCCTGCAATTGCAAAACCACTTATTTGTTTAAAATTCAGACTTTCTTTATAAACAATAAAGCCAACCAAAGCTAGTAGAATTGGTCCCGTCTGAATGATAATTTGAGCATTGCTAGGACTGGTGTAGTTTAATCCTTGCAAGAAACCAATATAATTTAACCCCAAAGCTAATGCAGCAATTATTAGAAGAACGGGAGGACGCCTAAATATTTGAAGCTGTTTTTGATCAGTAAATAAATAGTAGATAAAGAGAACACCTCCAGCAAACGTAAATCGAAACCAAACAATTGAATTGGGATCAAGATATTTAAGTGCAACTTTCAAGAAAATTGGCAAAAATCCCCAAAGAAAAGCCGTTAGGCATGCAAAAAGAACGCCTTTAAGATTAGTTGATATTCCTGAATTTCCCATTTTGGTCGGATCTGTTTATTTAGAATGAATTTAATCAGGGCGAATGTAATCTAAATTTTCAGAATAATAAGCTGTTCAAAATATGATTTTAGTCTTGTTTTTAGGCACTTGGTAATTCGAAACAAACATAGCCTAAAGCTTTCCAAACCTCTAGAACTTGATTTAAGCTAATTTCAAAACTAGCATACTCAGTGTTGTCTGAGTGAAGAACGAATTGATTATTCTCAATATCTTTTTGAATTCGCTTATATACCACACCTTCATCAGAACTCACAAGCACATTGTATGATCCATTACGGATAAGTTCCCAATCTTGTACATATTCACAGATAATGTAAGCACCTGAAGGGATAGGCAACATACTTTCTCCTTCAATTTGAAAAGCACGGTAGCTTTTATTTTCTGATAGTTCTGCGAATGGCATTTTAAAGTTTGGAAGTTCACTAATGAACTCTGTGTCGGAATAGCCATTCAAGTATCCTGCAGCTGCTTTAACTGGAACGAGGGTAATCATTTCTTCATTTTGCTGATCAACAACAATTGGAAGGATTCGCAACTTATCACCTTTGGTGTCTTGTAATTTTTCTCTATCCTGAGTACTAATGTCTGTTAGGATTAATTCATCTAAACCTCGATTAAAGAAATTCGTGAATTTAAGAAGCGTTTCAAGTTTAGGAGTCGATCTTTTTTTCTCATAAGCTGATATAGATGAGGCTCCAATTCCAGTTTTGAATGACAGTTTAGATTGTGATAAACGCTTTCGAAGACGAAGATATTTTATATTCTGTGCTAGATATTGCATGTAGTTTGTTCTATTGCTTGTGATAAACTGAAAATTCGTGCAAAAGTAAAGAATACTTATTGATATTGGCCTCAAATGCTTGTGTTTTGCTGTTATAAAAGCAATTTAGATTATATAGAAAAAGACTGCCCTAGGACAGTCTCTTTCTATAAATGTTTGCGTTTCGATACTATTTCATATGTTTTAGATTTACGGCATAAAGAATAATGAACAGAATTGTGAAACCCCCTCCCATAGCAAGGGTCATCATACCTACTTCCATTCCAATGAAATAGACTGGTACGAGCATCCAGAATAGATTTACAACAGAGTATAAATAAAAACCATTCTTTTTAAGTTTGAACATTAAGAAAACACCGAATAAACTAAATAAAGCAAATACAACATTAGCTGCTGTCATTGGAACTAGATTTTCAGCTGTTTTCTCAAGAGCAATCTGTCCATTAACGGCCATATCATAGAGAAAACCAGACTCCATACCTGCATCCTCCATTTGCTCTAATCCTTTTTCAATTTGTTCTAATTTTTCAGGATAAGATTTTTCAAAAGTAGCAAATTGGTAAAGAGGCTGCAGTAATCCAAACCCGCCACTACCGATTAGAGATAAAATACATAGTACTGTAATAAAAGTTGGTCTTTTTTTAGTTTGTACAACTTGTGTAATATTGTCTTCCATTTGAGTTAATTTAATGTGTTAGTATAGGTTAATATTTGATTATTCGATATTAAGACATGTGCTTTAGATGGATCGCATATAGTGCGATAAATAAAACGGAGAAAAAGCCCGAGAATAAAAGAGCCATACTGACAAATAGATTCCATCCTAGAAAAACAGGACCTATAAATAGAAACCCAACCTGAGCAACGATATACAAGTAAAACCCAATCTTCTTCATCTGAAACATCATAATAGCACCAACTAAGCTTAAGGCATAGAAAATAAATTTCGATAGGGTAATCCCAAGAAAGTTATCTAAGACTAAAACCCCCATGTCAAGAGCCTGTTTTATAAATTGATCACCAGGGTTATTACCTAGGTGGCTAAAGGCTTCCTCGAATATAGAAGGCTGAAGGAATTCAAGAAAAGGGGAGGCGAATATAGCCATTAAGTTTCCAAAAACACCAAACCCACTTCCGATAAAAGTTAAAACACAAAGTACAGTAAGTAAAACTGGACGAGGTCTCGGGTGTACTGATAGAGTTTCCATATTCAAGGTTTTGGGTTAGTTAATGATATATTGAGATGCAATTTGTTTTTAAATAGATAATAAATGTAATAAAAAGTGAACAAATCTCAACATAAATTATGTTGGGATATAGTAATTAGTACATAGATATGAGAAAAAATTACAGTAAATGGAATTATAAATGTCACTATTAACTTAATTATCTCACATCGTATTTTTAGAGCGTAATTATTTCATTAATATTAAAGGTTTAAAGACTTTCTTAAAAGCTATTGTAAAAAAGGTCTTAAATGTTTTTTTAATAGGTCTAATTGTCTATTTTTGGAAAATTGAATGGGGGTAGTAATCATTCTTTTTTACAGATAATTATAACTTGTAAGTCAGTAGGTTGTAATCGATTTAATTATCCTTATTTTAATTCATTAAAGTTACGATTTTAATGTGTTTTTAGAATCTAACTTATAGAATAGCACTAACAGTATCATAAAATAAACAAAAGAAAAACAACAACAATGGAAAGAGATACTCTTATTTTCGACCTGATTGGACAAGAACACAATCGTCAGAAAGAAGGAATCGAATTGATCGCTTCTGAGAATTTCGTAAGTGAGCAGGTAATGCAAGCTATGGGGTCATGTTTAACTAACAAGTACGCTGAAGGATATCCTGGTAAGCGTTATTATGGTGGTTGTCAGATTGTTGATCAAACTGAGCAATTGGCAATTGATAGAGCTTGTGAATTATTTGGTGCAGAGTATGCTAATGTTCAGCCTCACTCAGGTGCTCAAGCGAATGCAGCCGTGTTCTATGCTTGTATGCAACCAGGTGATACATTCTTGGGATTAGATTTGGCTCACGGTGGCCACCTTTCTCACGGTTCTCCAGTAAACCTTTCTGGTAATCTTTATAATCCAATTCCTTACCATGTAAACGAGGAAACTGGTTTAGTTGATTATGATGAAATAGAAGCTTTAGCTTTAGAGCATAAGCCAAAAATGATTGTAGCAGGTGCTTCTGCTTACTCTCGTGATTGGGATTTTGTAAGATTGCGTGAAATTGCTGATAAAGTTGGTTGTTTATTAATGGCCGATATTGCTCACCCTGCTGGTCTTATTGCTAAAGGTCTTTTGAGTGATCCAATGCCTTACGTACATATTGCTACAACTACAACTCACAAAACGCTTCGTGGACCTCGTGGTGGTTTGATCATGATGGGTAAAGATTTTGAAAACCCTTGGGGACAAACAACACCAAAAGGCGCTATCAAAATGATGTCTCAAGTATTGAATTTTGCGGTATTCCCAGGACAACAAGGTGGTCCTTTGGAGCACATCATTGCTGCCAAAGCTATTGCTTTTGGAGAAGCTTTAACTGATGGCTACAAAGATTATGCAGTTCAGATGCAAAAAAATGCTAAGGTAATGGCTGAAGAGTTCATTAAGCTTGGTTACAAGGTTGTTTCTAATGGAACTGATAACCACTCTATGTTGGTTGATCTTCGCTCTAAATTTCCTGAAATTACAGGTAAAAAAGTTGAGAATATTTTAGTGAAAGCTGATATTACTATCAATAAGAACATGGTTCCTTTTGATACGCGTTCTCCTTTTTCTACTTCAGGTATCCGTATCGGTACTCCTGCTATCACAACTCGTGGTCTTAAGGAAGCTGAGATGCCAATTATTGTTGCAATGATTGATGAGGTAATCTCTAATATCGATAACGAAGAAGTAATTGCTTCAGTTAGAACTCGTGTAAATGAATTGATGACAGAGCGTCCAATTTTCGCTTGGTAATCTATAATTACTGATATATTTTAAGGGCTGCCCACTGGGTGGCCTTTATTTTTACATACTTATTAGTGTTTTCGATTTTAGTTGGATGAATTATGGAATGGTACTCTTATATTTTAGTTGTTCTGGCTGGTGTATTTGCTGGATTTATAAATGTATTAGCTGGTAGTGGATCTATCCTTATTTTGGCTCTTTTAATGTTTCTTGGTATACCTGCAACTGTCGCAAATGGAACTTTACGAATAGCCATTTTAATGCAAAACATTGTTGGAGTTGCTAGTTTTAAGCAGCAGAAAGTATTCAATTATAAGGAAGGCATAGGTTTGGCATTACCCGCAATTGTGGGCTCTATTTTTGGGGCTATTTTTGCGGTGAATATCAATGAGGAAATTATGGAGAAGACGATTGGGGCTATCCTTATTGTTCTTTTCTTTGTTGTTCTTTATAAGCCAGATGCTTGGATAAAAGGTCAAGTTGGTAAAATGGGTAGACGTCCTAGTTTAAGTCAATATGCCATTTTCTTTTTTATTGGATTCTACGGCGGATTTATTCAGGCAGGAGTTGGCTTTTTTCTATTGGCCGGCCTAGTACTTGGTGCAGGTTATAATCTTGTTAAGGCTAATGCTATCAAAATATTTATTGTTCTTTTGTATACCATTTTTGCACTAGCCATATTTATTTACAACGATCAGGTTGATTATAAAATCGGACTTATTCTTGGTCTAGGTAATATGATTGGAGCTTGGTTTGGAACTAAATTCGCTGTTAGCTGGGGAGCTAAATATGTGCGTTATATCTTAATGGGAGTTATTATTGTCGCATCAATCAAATTTTTAGGCGTATTCGATTTAGTAATGAAGATACTGAAATAATAAAAGGAGTCACTATTAATCTAACTGAAAGTGATAGGTAATTGTTCCACGTTGATAAGCTGGAGCTTTACTGTCAGAATTAAATTTTGCTTTTAATGCCGCCTTCTTTGCTGCTTCAAGTAGAGTAATGTTTGCAGTTGTAGATCCTGACACTCCAGGGCGAGCATTGGTTACTTTACCATTACGATCAACCGTTACTTCTACAACAACTTTACCACTTTCCTGCAGGTTGTATTTAGGCTTAGGTATTGATATTGAATTTCGACCTTTTAGATCGAAAGAGTAGCCTTTATTGCCTAGTCCGGAGCTTGTGTAATTGTTTGAATCTGGTGATCCAGTCTTCTTACCCTGATTACCTGAGGGGAATGTTTTACCTTGTGAACTCGCACTTGAAGTTCCACTACCAAAGGCATTTTTGGTTTTATTATTAATACTTGCTATTTTTTCCTGACGTGCTTCTTCTGCTAATCGCTCACGTTCTAGTTCAGCTAATCTTTTCTGTTCAGCCTTTTCTTTTTCAAGTCTTTTTTGTTCAGTTATACGTTTCTTTTCAGATTCAATTTTTTTTGCTAAATCCTGTTTCTTTTTTAACTGTGTTTCTTTTTCTTCTTTGGCCTTCTTTTTTGCTATTTCTTCAGTAGAAGGTAAAGCAGGTGCATCTTCAGTGTTCTGAGTTAATATTTTTTCTTTAGGAGAACTTGTTACTTTCTGTACAGGTTTTACAGTTTCTTTCTTTTTTGGAGTTGATTTCGATTTTCTAGCAGGTCGTGACTGAGATGGAGCTGGTCTTTTATTACCCACACCTTGATCGGTATTACCGAAGTTAATTACGATACCTTCTTCTTCAGGTAATGGAAGAGGCGTTCTAAATCCAAAGAAAAATAGGAGCGCAATAATTCCAATATGGAACAGTAAGGTTCCTACAAATCCTATTCTTTTGTTCTTAGAATCCGCCATGAATTTACTTTGCTGAGGTGGCTAATATTAATTTGTATTTATTGTTTTTAGCGATATTCATCACTTTTACAACTTGCTCCATTGGTACCGATTTATCTACATGAAGAGATATTGTTGGATCTTCGTGCTGTGCAAGTAGGGCTTGTAGTTTGCCTTCTAACTTCGTGAATGGAGTTGGAGTTGTTTCAATATAATAATTGTAATTCTTATCTATAGATACTGAGGTAATCGGGTTTGATGCTGTTTGATTACTGCTTTTAGGCAACAATAACTTTAATGCATTTGGTGCAATTAAGGTTGATGTGACCATAAAAAAGATTAACAGCAAAAAGACAATATCAGTCATGGATGACATGCTGAAATTGGCGTTGACTTTATTTCTAGATTTTAGTGCCATAACTTTATAAATAGATGTGAGATACTAGATTTGAGATTGATTTGTTGAGACGAAATATACAAGTATTGAGTACATGTCATCTTTTTTACTCATTTCTCATCTCTTAAATCTCATAGCTTGTTTACTTTATAGGTTCATTCAAAAGATCCATAAACTCGGTAGTAGTAGCTTCCATAGTGAAAACAACTTTCTCAACTTTAGCAACCAAAATATTGTAGGCAAAGTAAGCGATAATACCAACGATAAGACCAGCAACAGTTGTTACCATGGCTGTGTAAATACCGTTTGCCAATAGCGAAACATCAATATTGTTTCCAGCATTAGCCATAGCATAAAAGGCTTGAATCATTCCCATTACAGTTCCAAGGAAACCAATCATAGGCGCAGCACCTGCAACAGTTGCCAGAGTTGGTAAGTTCTTTTCAAGTTTAGAAACCTCAAGGTTACCTATATTTTCAATTGCTGCATTTACATCATTCAAAGGACGACCAATGCGCTTAACCCCCTTAGAAATCATTCTAGAAACTGGTGTGTCATTTGATTCACAAAGTGATAATGCTGAGTCGATTTTACCTTCGTGAATGTAATCTTTAATGCGATTCATGAAGCTATTGTCTACCTTTGAAGCGCATCTAATTGCAAAAAAGCGTTCGAGAAAAATCCAGATGGCAATAACAGATAGAGCTAAGATAGGAAGCATTATCCAACCACCTTTGAAAGCTAAATCTAAAAAATTAAGTGTTATTTCTGAGGATTCGGCTCCTACATCCTTTATAATCTCTTCATTTTGAGCTATGTTTTGAAAGGCTGCAAACATCGTAAGGTAATTCATATTGTCAATTTTCTGATTTGTCGATACATAAAAAACGAGATATAATATAAAATATTATACCTCGCTAAATTAAATATTTGAAATTGCTTTTCTGCTATAAAAAGTGTTTTTTAAAGCTGAGTTTATAAATGAAATATCAATACCCAGTTATTTAACACAAATAAATTAGTCTAGAGATGAAAGGCTTCCATCCTTATTTTGTTTACGAATGATCAGTTTAAATTCATTTTTTAATTTAATATGATCATGTTCACCCACTTTTATAATTGATTTAGGAGTTTCAATTTCATGATGAATTTCTTCAACCTCTTCGCTTGCTCCTACAATTTTTTCTTGAATATAGTAAGTCCCTACACCAGCAAAATAACCAATTAATGCTAAAAGACTAATTTTCTTTAGATACCAAATGAAATCAATTTTTTCCATTCCCATAGCAGCAACACCAGCAGCAGAACCAATAATTAAGATAGATCCTCCTGTACCAGCACAATAGGCAAGTAATTCCCAGAATACACCATCCTGAGCATAAGTTCCTACATGAGCAATGTCATACATTCCCATAGTACCAGCAACAAGGGGGACATTATCGACAATTGAGGAAAGCACTCCAATGGTTGAATCAATGATATAGATATTCTTATTTGTTACATCATCTAACCAGAGTGAAACCTGAGATAAATGTCCCGCAGTTTGTAAACTGGCAACAGCAGTCAGAATTCCAAGGAAAAACATGACTGTTGGTATGTCAACACGCTTTAGAATATTAACAACAGATAAATGAGCCTTATCTTCTTGTTCTTTGCCTTTGTTATTAATCTCAGATAGTACCCAAATGACACCTAGGCCAAATAACATTCCCATATAAGGAGGAAGGTGAGTTATTGTTTTAAATACAGGTACAAATAGTAGTGCTGATACACCTACAATTAAGAATATTTTTTTCTCTTTATCAGTAGTGAAGTCTGTCTTTTTACTATTATTTAGATTAGGTCTGGTTACCTCACCTTTAAGCGTAAATGATAGAATCCCTAGAGGAACAATCATAGCAACTAGACTAGGGACGAAAACCATTAGTATAATGTTCGAAGCTGTAACTTGACCACCAATCCATAGCATTATTGTGGTGACATCACCAATTGGAGACCATGCCCCTCCTGCATTAGCAGATATAATAATCATACCTGCAAATAACCATCTCGTTTGTTTATCATCAATAAGCTTTCTTAGTAGAGTAACCATTACGATAGTTGTAGTTAGGTTATCTAGTGCAGCAGACATAAAGAAGGTTAAGACTCCTAGAACCCATAAAAGCTTGACCTTATCTTTAGTTTTAATTTTATCAGTAATGATTTTAAAACCTTGGTGATGATCTACAACCTCAACTATTGTCATTGCACCTAAAAGGAAAAATAATATTTCTGAAATTTCTGAAAGATGATGTGCTAATTCATGTTTAATAAAATGATGACCGAGTTCATTAATTTGATGTGTATTTAATTCAAATCCACTTATGAGTTTACTCCATTCAAAATTAAAGCCCATAGATAGAATCTTAGAGCTGTCAAGTGCAAGGATTGTCCATGTAATTGCACCAATTAAAAGAGCCGAAGCTGCTTTGTCAATCTTTAAGGGATGTTCTAGAGCAATAGCGATATAGCCAAGAACAAAAACCACGACCATTAATGTAAACATATTATTCTTTTTTAACAGTTAATTAATTGATTTTTAATTGGCACAATATAATCATATTTAGTCATGAAGAGGATGTCTGAAATAGGCTATTTTTAATATTTTTAAAAATCAGTTAATTTAGACTGATCATTAATAGAAAAAAACAGTAAGGTATGATAAAGAGTGAAAATGAATGTTGCTAGGATGGCTTTTTAATCAGTTTTTTTTCTTTTTCTGATCATTTCTTAAAAAGCGAAGATATTTTTTGAAAAGTTCAGAAACTGTATCGAAATCTTCTTTGTAAAAAATACCAACACCTTGTGTGTTTCGTGAAGCATAATCAGATAAATATTCGTTTGATCGTGTGAAAGCCTTCATTTGTAGCTTTCCTTTTTGATCAAGTCTTATATTCACATCGAAGTCACCTACAATATCATTGTCCTGATTTTGGTTAGAGTTGGTGCCTAAATTACCATTGATCGTTACCTTATCATCAAAAATTTGAGTTGAGAGTGCAAATTCTATTTCATCACTAGTAACATTATCACCTGGTCGATAACTGAATCCAACATCAAATTTGTTACTGATTTTGCTTAGCCAGTTTGATAATTGATTTGATAGAAGTTCACTGGTGGTAACACCAACCGCATAGCTTGAATTCTTATTTTCGAATTCAGAATCAGTAGAACGCATGTATTCTGGCGTATAAAAGCGATTTAACACCAAGAGTGAAAGAATCTGCTTGTTCATTTCATCTTCAGTAGAAAACAATGCTTCTAGCATACTCTGCGTTTGTTGATCGAGAGAAGGGAAATCAATATCAAAATGAATATTTGGGTTGCTTATTTGCTGGCTTAAATTCATATTACATTGAACCTGTATCTTCTTTCTACTATCTACGTTAGGGGTATTTAGTAAAAGGTCGTACAGACTCGCTTTTACGTTGTAAACAGCGTTGATATCAATGGTTGCACTATAAGGGGCACCATTCCATTTTATTGTTCCACCATTTGATAGATCAAATTTCTTGTTGATCACATTTTGAAGTGTAAACAAGTAACTTCCCGTATTTATAGTATAATTTCCATAAATATTAAAATCACCTTTCGTATCAATTCCAAGTTTTAAATTGCCACTACCATTGGCTTTCAAAATATCTCCTACTTTAGGATCGAAGATGATTTGGATATCCGTCTCAGGCGTAATTTCTAGGTTGCAGTTTAGTTTGATACCACTAAGATCAATATCATATTTTTCTTTAACAATTTCAACAGTTTCGTACGAATTGATGAATGTGATGAAATCACTTTCTGCAATATCCCCTGTTTTGTTCAAAGGAATATAGATACGTGTATCTTTATTTGTTTTAGCATCAATCGCAATTTCAATATCGTCAGGAGAACCAAATAAATGAGTAATCCCTGTCATATAAGCTTTGCCATATAAAAGCTCATTGTCGGTTATTTTGGTATTAAGAAGTTTAAAATTATTGGTGCTTAGGGCTATATCTAAATCAATATTTTCGAAATTATTTAGAGTAACTGCGCCATAGATTTCAGCCAAATTATTTTCAGAATCGTAGATTTTAAAGTTATTAAACTGAATTTCTTGAGGTGCGAAAATTATGCTATCGTTACACGTATAGTTTGTTTGTAATTCGTCGACCTTGAAACTGGTATTAAGGAACTTAAGTTTGCCATTAAAACGAGGTGAACTAGTCGGTCCTTCTACTTGCATAAAACCTCCAATATGACCTTCTAATTTTGAGATGTTTCCTTTTAAATAGGGGCGAAAAACATTCATTCGCATTGAATCTAAGCTTAGGCTTAAATTAATAGAATCTGCTTCATGAAAATAATCGCCTTCGATATTTAACTCACGTTTATTGTTATGAATTGCATATGATTCTATAGATATCTTTTGTTCATCCTTATCCCAATCACTTTTAAGATAAAAATCTCCAATTGTGTCTTTATTGAAAGTAAGGTTATCAAGAACAAGATCAGCTTTGGTTAAACGATCTCCGTAAAAATCAGAAAGCTGAAAATAGCCTCGGGTGTTCCCATCTATCCCAAGACTTTTATTACTATATATTGTATTAATGTTTTTTAAACTGATATCATGAATCTGACATTTAATCATGTCTTCAGTATGTGAAGAAACCGTACCATCAATAGTAAAAAATTGTTGATCTTGACTAATTTTAAAATTCTTTACACTATAGCTAGTGCTATCTATTTGAATAAGTGAAGGGCTGATGTGCCATGTACTATCGGCTAGAATTAAGGTGCTTGGTAGAATGTCAATGTTCCATTTAGGATCCGAATTCAACTGTTCCGAGCTAGCTGTTCCGATTACAGCTAGTGAGCCACTGTATGTTTTTGCACCCCAGTTGTTCCAGTTTAAATCGTATTTGACTTGATTGTTTTGAGCTTCAATTTGATGTGATAAATTAAAAATATTATAACTCTCAGTGAATACTAATTTGTCACTACGCCCTTTCAAATTCAATTTTTCGTTATCTGTGTTTAGGCTTACTCTAATTCCTTCAATAGATTTTGAATCGTAGTTTAAAAAAGGAATATCTAATTTGAGGTTTAAGGAATGTTCTTTTGCATTAATTTTACCACTTAGTTGACTTTGTGGTGCTAAAACTATTTTTGGATAGATTAATTTAGTCAGTTCTGAGTTTTCTTTTACTAAGAGATCAAATTCAAAATTATTGGTTGAGTCAATTTTTGTATACGATGAATCTGGTGCGTAGGCAGGTAGGTAGTAGTAAATCATATTAGATAAGGACGAAACGAGTTTATCAAGCTCGTAATTACCTTTTACGTTTAAATCAGCTAAATCCGATTTTAAGTCAAATTGTTTGAGCTCTGGTGTCGTTTTAGAATCGATTTTAATTTCATCTAAATTGAACTTTCCTCTACCATTTTTGTATTCAATACCATTGATAAGAATATTACCATTTGCGTTATCAAAACGGTCTCCCGTAAAATTAGCATCTAAACTTAAATTAAGTTCAGCTAATTCATCTTTAGTGTTTAGATGAAGAGGGAAGAGTTTAGCATTTTTTAAATTAGATTGGAAATTAACCTCAGGAGTTTCCTTTGAAAAATCGATCTTACCCGTAAAGTCGAATTCAATATTCGGGTCAAGCAGTGCGATTTTCCCATCGAAATGCTTATCCGCAAAATACCCATCGAGAGATAAGTTTTTGTATTCGTAGTTAAAGAAATTTATTTTACTGATATTCCCTTGCATTACACCCTGAGTCACATCTTTTGAAGTTGATCCTTTAAGAGCTATATTCATCGAAACCTTCCCAACCTTTTCCTGACTCAACAAATGTCCTAGATTAAAGTCATTGGTAGTAATGTCTCCAGTAAAACTTAGGTTGTTTTCTGTAAGACTTGGTTTAAGTAAGATGTCTGTTCTAATGTTTCCCTGATCAGTTTGGAAATCTCCATAAAAAACAAAGTCATTAATATAACCATTGAAATTTCCTTGGTAGTGTATAAGACCTAAATTGTCAAGTTGTTTAGGAAGCTTGATGTGATTGTCTTTATAGTTAGGAATATAAACATTTTCAATGTCAGAAATACTCGTAGTTAATTCTTTGAAATCAGCTTCTAGATATGAATCTTCAATTTTTGGAAGACCATTCATGTAGAATTGCCCTTTGAAACTAGTTTGATTACCGTATAGAATATTGATATTGCGTCCTTTTAGATCGTATATGGTGCCATAAATGTGACCAGATAAGAAACCTGATTCTCTATAACCTAATAATCTATCGTTGAAATAAGCTAGATCTTCAAAGTTGATTTTTGATGATTTAACTTGAAAATCAAGTTTCATTTTCTTGGTAAATTGTCTCCAATAGCCTTGTCCGCTTTTATAGTTAAGAAGTATATGGCGAGCAGAAACCTGACTTTTAGTTGAACTCATGGTCACATTTGACATTCCCCATTGAGTTGGCGTAATCCAGCAATGAGTTTTAAAATCTGTTAGAACAAAGCCTGATTTTTCGATGCAACTCATATGCTTCAAGTCGAAGTCAACAGAATCGCCAATGATCTTAATGTTACGAGCTTGAAGCTTTATTTTCGTAACATCAATATCGTCGTAATTCATTCCGAAAGCTTGTTTCTTAGCGTTTATAGTTATGAAGCTAAAATGAGAATTAACTAAATCGAGATTAGAGATATTTATATCCCATGATTTTTTTAGTGCTGGTACGTCTTTAGGTTCTTTCTTTTTTGAAAGGGAATCAAGAAAAACCTGCAGGTTTTGCTTACGATCTTTCCCTTCGTATAAGTTAAAGTAGGCTTTGTTTAAAATAAGCTTACCGATGTAAGCTTTTTTAGTTTTGAAGTTTATTGAATCAAGTTTTGATTTTAATTCGCCAACATACAATAAAGTATCTTGTTTATAGTCCTCAACATAAACGCCTTTTAGTATAATGCTTTTGAAAGGGGAAAAATTCACACCTTCTATAGTTACAGGTGTATGAGCTTGTTCTGAAATTGATTTTGCGATTTTCTGACTAAGATAAGTCTGCACACGAGGACTCAAAAATATCATATAAGCCAATATGAGCACCATAATGATACTTGCTATGATCCAAATTGATATTTTGAGAAATTTTTTAATAGTTTTGTGCTTTTGAGTGCAGTTGCACAAAATTAGATAAAAAGAAATAGAAAACAGCTAGTGAAAGTTGTGTTTATAGTCTTTTTCAATGTTTTTACGTTAATTTTTAATTTAATGAGTATAACGATATTAGGAATTGAATCATCATGTGATGATACATCGGCTTCGGTTTTGCGCGATGGCGTGATTCATTCTAACATTACTGCCACTCAAACAGTGCATATGGCTTACGGTGGAGTTGTGCCAGAATTGGCATCACGTGCCCATCAGCAAAATATAATCCCAGTTGTTGATCAAGCTTTGAAAAAAGCTAATGTAACTGCCGATGAAATTGATGCCGTTGCTTTTACAAGAGGTCCAGGATTATTAGGCTCTTTGATGGTTGGCACCTCTTTTGCTAAGGGATTTGCTCTATCCAAAAATATTCCACTTATTGAGGTGAATCACTTAAAGGCACATATTCTAGCTCATTTTATTGATGATTTGAAAAATACTTACGATCACCCTAATTTTCCTTTTATAGCACTTTTAGTTTCTGGAGGTAATTCGCAAATTATAGTTGTGAAAAATCATATGGATATGGAAGTCATCGGTGAAACCATTGATGATGCGGCAGGTGAAGCTTTTGATAAATGTGCAAAAGTGATCGGAATACCTTACCCAGGTGGGCCCGTGATTGACAAGCGTGCTAAAGAAGGAAATCCGTTGGCTTTCGAATTTAATAAACCAAAAATACAAGGACTAAACTACAGTTTTAGTGGATTGAAGACCTCATTTTTATATCTCATTCGCGATAAGGTGAAGGAGAATCCTAACTTTATTGAGGAGAATATGAATGATATTTGTGCATCCATTCAATATACGATAGTTGATGTACTAATGAATAAAGTAAAACGTGCAGTTCGGGAAACTGGAATAACAGAAGTGGCTATTGCTGGAGGTGTCTCTGCCAATTCAGGACTTCAGAATGCGTTGAAGGAAGCTGCAGTTAAGCATAGGTGGACAGTATACATTCCACAGCTTGGTTATTCACTTGATAATGCTGCAATGGTTGCAATAACGGGATATTTTAAATATCTGAAAAAAGATTTTGTGGAACAGGATACAGCGCCATTTGCACGAATGACGATAAAATAAAAAAGAACAGCTTTGAAGAATATTTCAAGGCTGTTTTTTTCCTAATTTTATTCTGAAGCTATATTTAGATACCCTTTTAAAACTAATATAGCTTCATCAGAGAAATCTTTGAGTGATAGTCTATACTCATCTTGTTCTTTAGTAATAATGATCAATTCGTGATTAACGATTTTAAATTCTTTGATATCTACTCGGTATATTTTTGTTCTGGTTTTTAACCACCCATACTTGTATTTTATTCTTCTTGAATTAATTCTTAAATATTCTCGAGGATACATGAACTTACAGCCTAAAAGGATTCCAAGCGTGTAAATTAATGCGATGATAACTACAAATGGAGCAAAATATTTACAGAGAGGTATGATCTCTAAATATCTAACAAAAAAATACAATACAACTGCCGTGATAACAAAAGCAATACCAACAGCTAACTGTTTGCTCTTACCATTAAGTTCTTTAATCTTATGACTTCGGATATCGTATTCGAATTGAAGCATAGCATATTGATTTAAGATTTAACTCAAGTTAATCAAAAATGAATCAACATAAAAACCTTTGCTTAAAATCAATCCTTTTCAATCAAAATTTGAGAGAATAAATTGTTACGTTGAATCATATCCGAATAGGAGTCAGATATGAAATCCTTGGCATTTATTTGTAGCAATTTTATATAGAAATTACATTGTTCTTGAAGCTTGTTTTTAGTTAGATCATTATCCTTGTTCGAAGCTTCAATTTCTACGAATGTACCTAGATCTTTTACAGTGTCAAGGTGAAATTTTACGTTCTCAATAAAATAGATTTCTCGATCTTTCTCAACTGTACACTTGTTACCGATTGCTACTTCCAGTATAGATTTTAGGTTAGAATCTTGCTCAGTCTTATAGAGAGTGAATTTACTTTCTTTACTACCTTGAGTATTTTCTCTTTCGTAGTGAATTAGGCTATTTCCAATATTCCCTTCACGTAGTTTTAAACGTCCCTTTTTAGAATCAAAATAAGTATCAATTTGATGATCTGTACCTTTGTATTCAGCATTCTTATTTTTAAGAATATCTCTTACTTTATTTAAATAGCGACATTGAGCTTTGATTTCTATATTTATTGGCATGGCTTATTTTGAATAGATTTAAGATTCAAAAGTAGAGATAAATCTGTTATGGTCGAGACTTATTTAATTTTGTGAATGTAAGAGTTCATTAATTTTTTCAGCAATATCATGCAGTGGCGTTATAAATTGTGGCTTTGCTATTTTATTTGCTGCAGAAGGCATAATTTGAGCAATAGCATTTTCTGGATTTTCAACAATACACATACCACCTAAATCATTGATTTGTAATAAACCATAGGCGCCATCGTGATTTAAGCCTGAAAGAACGACACCGATAAGTTTTTGTTTGTAGCACCACGCTGCAGTTTCAAACAAAACATCTATTGATGGTCTAGAATGGTTAACTTTTGGATCTGTAGATAATGAAAAACTTTCATCAGCTTCAATTAATAGATGGTAATTTGGCGGTGCAAAATATACCGTTCCTGTTGAGATTCGTTCTTTGTCTTCAGCTTCTTTTACATGCAATTGGCTTATTTCATTAAGATACCTAATAAATGAATCGTTTTGATTTTCCCCAATGTGGAGCACAACGATTACTGCCAAAGGGAAACCCTTTGGAAACTGAGGAATAATTGCTTTTAGAGCTTCTAGTCCTCCAAACGAGGTTCCAATTACTAAAGCTTTATACATGATTTACTCAAGCTTTTTTTATAGATTTTTTGTTTTTCATCAATATCTGCAAAACAATTCTCTTTAGCCGTGAATTTTAAGCTTTCCTTTGATCCTAAACACAAATGTCCACTAGATGAGAGACTGTCATAAAAAAGGTTAATTACCTTGTTTTGAAGATCACGATTAAAATAAATAAGGACATTTCTGCAAATAATTAGATCTATTTCTGCAAAAACAGAATCAGTAACTAGATTGTGATCAGCAAAAACAACTTTCTTAACTAGAGATTGGTCTAATTTAATAGAACCATATTTCATTGTGTAGAAATCGGATAGTTTTGACTTTCCTCCAGACTTTTCGTAGTTCCTTTCAAAATGTTCTAAATCACGAATAGGATAGATACCTTGCTTGGCAATTTCTAGAACTTTTCGGTTAAAATCTGTTGCATATATCTGGCAACGTTTAAGAATGCCTTCTTCTCTTAATAGAATAGCAAATGAATAGACTTCTTCGCCTGTTGAGCAGCCTGCATGCCAAATTTTAATAAATGGATAAGTCCGTAAAATTGGAACTACATTCTCTCGAAATGAGGAATAGAACTCAGGATCGCGAAACATTTCCGTTACATTAATTGACAAATCCTCAAGCAATTCAATGAAAAAGTCTTTCTCTCGCAAAACCTTATCTTGCAGCTGAGATACACTTTCTAAATTGCTAATAGCTAATCGGTGAACCAATCGTCTTTTTATATGCGAACGAGAATATTTACGAAAATCATATCCATATTTTTGATAGATAGCTTCGAGAATTAATGGTATTTCGAGATCGATATTCTCAAATTTTTCAATTTTATTTTGATTACTCGCCATCCTAATGAAGCGTTTTGATTCCTTTACTCAAAACTTCCATTAAACCATCCTGTTTAAAAGGTTTGCTTATAAAATTATTCATGCCTGCATCTAAACACTTCTGTTTGTCATCGGATGATGCGTTTGCTGTGAGAGCAATTATATAAGTTGAGTTGTCGATATTTTCATTGGCTTCAAAGCTTCTTATTTTTTGTGACGCATTTAATCCATCGAGAACAGGCATTTGCATGTCCATAAGAATAATATCGTATCTCTTTTCTTTATGCATCTGAAGAGCTTCTAGTCCATTTTTTGCCACATCACAAGTTAAGCCAAGGTGACGAAGAGTTAAAACTGCAACTTTTTGATTAATTGGATTGTCTTCTGCAACAAGAATTGTAATTTCTTGCGGTAGCTCCATATTATTGTTAGGACTTGTTGTCATTTTTTGTTCTTTATATTTGAATTTAAGTTCAAACATGAATTCCGACCCCACATCTTGTTTACTTTGGAGGGTTATTTTCCCTCCCATTAAATTGGTTAAATTTTTTGAGATTGCTAAGCCAAGGCCCGTTCCTCCATATTGCCTTGAGATAGAGCTGTCAGATTGAGTAAATTCTTGGAATAAGGTGTTTTGTGCTTTTTCAGGAATTCCAATTCCAGTATCTTTTATGGAGAATAATAAAGATACCCACTCTTTATTTTTTTCTAATAATTTGATAGAAACTTGCACGGCGCCTTTCAATGTAAATTTCACTGCATTATTGGTTAAATTCATTATAATTTGATTCAACCTAAAGGAGTCGCCAACTAGAACTTCTGGGACATCTTTTTCTATATCTATACTGAAATCAATTCCTTTTTCAACAGCTCTGAAGTTGAGCAGTTGGTATATTGTATCGCATAATTTACGAATGTCAAAATCTATGCATTCTAAATCGATTT
>JADGEF010000003.1:82279-87977 GCA_016744515.1 Marinifilaceae bacterium
TGAAATCAATTCCTTTTTCAACAGCTCTGAAGTTGAGCAGTTGGTATATTGTATCGCATAATTTACGAATGTCAAAATCTATGCATTCTAAATCGATTTGACCAGCTTCAATTTTAGAGAAATCAAGAATATCATTGATGATCTGCAAAAGATGTTCTCCTGAAGTGGTAACAATATTTAGCATATCATGATGTTCCGAATTTACAGTTTCGTTTTTCATTAATCTAGAAAGCCCTAAAATTCCATTCATAGGAGAACGGATTTCATGAGACATATTAGCAAGAAACATCGATTTTGCTCGAGAAGCTTCCTCTGCCTTATCTTTAGCAATAATTAATTCTTCGTTTTTTTCTTCGAGGTATTTTAAAACTAAGTTTAACTCTTGTCTTTGGCGGTATAGATCAAGAAATACACTTACTTTCCCTTTTAGTACTTCTGGAATTATTGGCTTAGGAATAAAGTCGACAGCACCTGTTTCTATGCCTTTTACAATGTGAAAATCGGTTTGGTGAATTGCAGAAACAAAAATGACAGGAAGGTATTTTGTTTTTTTCCTATGTCGCATTAACTCTAAGGTTTCGTAACCATCCATGCCAGGCATCTGTACGTCAAGAATCGCCATGGCAAATTCATCCTTTAAAGTGCATTTTAAGGCCCCTTCGCCAGAATAAGCTCTTACTATTTCGATATTAAAATCGTTAAGAATATATTCAAGACTGATTAAATTTTCTTCTTTATCGTCTACAATTAGTATCTTATCCTTTTTCATAGCTTAATTATATAACCAAATTTTTAACATCGAGAACAATTTATTTTCATCTATCGGTTTAGATAAATAATCATTAGCTCCATGTGAGATAGCTTTGTCGTAATCTTCTTTCATAGCCTTAGCTGTAGTGCAGATTACTGGAATATCTTTAATTTTTGGTGTCTTTCGAATGTGTTCAATGGCTGTGTATCCATCCATTTCTGGCATCATAACATCCATTAAAACGAGGTCTATATTATTGTTGTCTCTAAGTACTTCGAGAGCAATCTTACCATTCTCAGCCTCGAGTACTTCCATGTCTTTGTCTTCAAGTATTTTACCTAAAGCAAATATGTTTCTAATCTCATCATCAACGACTAGAATCCTTTTGCCTTTAAAAATAGATTCATCAATTTCATCAGTAGGGTTGAATGGGATCTGTGGATTTTTAATTGCGACATGGTGCAAGAACAGAGTTACTTCATCCATAAGACGGACATCCGATTTTAATCCTTTAAGGATAATTGAATTTGTGTATTTGCTAAGTTCACGATGTTCCTCTCTCGAGAGTTCTTTTCCAGTATAAATAATTGTATTAGGAATAGAGATATTTAAACTTGATAGTTTTTCTAATAACTCATGACCTGAAAAATCAGGTAAGCCAAGATCTAGAATAACACAATCGTATTGCTTTCCTTTAATTTTCTGTAAAGCATCGGTTCCACTTTCAGCTTCGTCAATTTGAGCATTAGTTTGTTTAAGCAAAGTGTGAATAACCTTTCTTGTTATGGCACTATCCTCTACAATTAAAATCTGTTTAGAATCTTTGAAAAGTTGACTGTTTATTTTATTTAGTGCTGAATTAAAATCAATGGCGTCTACTGTTGTAAGTTGTTTTTCTGCATCATTTCTAAGTCCATCAAGTGGAGAAACGATGTGAAGAGGTAAATTTGCAGTGAGAGGATTTTCTTTTAGTTTAGTAATCTGTTTGTCTCCATCAGTTAATAAAAGCTTTGATGCAATAATTACAGATGTAGGTTGATATGTTTCAACGAGAGGCATTGCAGACTCAATGTCGGAAGCGACGATGGCTTGGAAATCATTTTTGTGAATTAGATTAAGAAGCTTTACTGCTTTTTTCTTTTCAGGATGAATAAGTAGAACTAATGCTTTAGAAAGCGTATGATCTCTATCATCTGGAATAAATTCTACAATATTACCCTTGAGTATTGTTTTATTCTCAATAGGTTTAGGTGATGGCGTTTTTACAATTTCATTGTTAAGAGAAGCTTGATCGGGTGTAATTGGAATAATGATTGTAAAAGTTGAACCTTGGTTAACTTTACTTTCAAGATGAATTTCACCTCCTAGCATAAATGCTAATTCTTTTGAGATAGATAAACCTAAGCCAGTACCACCATATTTTCTTGAAGTACTACCGTCAGCTTGCTGGAAGGCTTCGAAAATGGCTTCTTTTTTTTCGTCAGGAATACCAACTCCAGTATCTGAAATGGAAATTGAGAGTGCTTGCGAAGGATTAAGATCATTTCGCATTAAAGTTATTTTATCATCAAGTTTATTGAAAGCAACAGTTATGCTTCCATTCTGAGTAAACTTGAGTGCATTCGACAACAAATTTTTAATAATTTGAGATAACCTGAGTCTATCACTAATAAATGAATCAGGAATGTTTTTCTCAATCTCAACAGAGAGCTTTAACTTTTTCTTTTCAGCCTGATGTTTAAAATCAAGCATGATTTCATGCTTAATATCTTCTACATATGTAGGTGCAAATTCAATAGTCATTTTACCTGCCTCAATTTTCGATAAATCAAGCACTTCGTTTATAAGTTGTAACAGATCCTTGCCACTTTTATGAATTATTTCGGCAGATTCGATATCAGACTTAGTTAAATTACCTTTTTTATTTTTAGCTAACATCCCAGATAGAATCAGGAGGGAGTTTAAAGGTGTACGCAATTCATGCGACATATTTGCCAAGAAATCTGATTTGTATTGACTCGCTTGTTCAAGTTCTTTAGCCTTAAATTCTAGCTCATTATGAGTTTGAGATAGGTTTTTGTTTTTGTGTTCAATCTCGTTTTTTTGAAGTTCCAATTGATTGGTTCGTTCTTCCAATTCTTCATTGGCAATTCTTAATTCTTCTTGTTGAACTTGGAGTTTCTTTTCGTTTTCGGTTAATATTTTAGTGTGCTCTTCTAGTTCTTCATTGGCAACTCTTAATTCTTCTTGCTGAACTTGTAATTCATTAGCTTGATCTTGCGTCGTTTTTAATAGGCTTTCAAGACGATCACGTGCAATTGAAGATGCGATATTTACGGTAATTGTTTCATTTGCATTATCAAGGAAATTTATTTTATGAGGCTTAAATTCACGTATTGATGCTAATTCCATAACACCCCACAGTCGATCGTTGAATAATAGTGGAACAAGTATAATTTCTTTAGGGCTAATTTCTCCAGTTCCAGAAAAAATCGTAAAGTAATCTTTAGGGAGATCTTTAATATGTTTTATTTCTCGATTTTCATTCATCGAACCAATAAGACCATGTCCTTTCTTTATGAATTTAAATTGTTTTTTATCTGGTAGACCATGTGAGGCAACAAGGTTAAATGCTTCATCAACTTCATTATAAATGTATAGGGCTCCAAGTTCTGCATTTAAAAAATTGATTGTGAATTTTAGGGCATTGTTTGAAATTTCCTCCGTTTCTTGATCTCCACGTAGCTTTTCATTTAATTCATTTAGCCCCGTTCGAAACCAATTGGCTTCCTTATTCTTAAGATGTGCGGCTTCTAGCTGATCGATTATTTTGTTGAAAGTGAGCGTGAATTCGTCAGCTTTTGAGCGTGGTTTTAATTTGACACTATAATTTCCTTCTGCTACTTTTTGAATATTGTGTATGATTCGTGAAAATCCAAACTGAATCTCGTTGAATGATTGAGTTAGAATGCCTAGTTCACTATTACTTTTAAACCTTAATCGTTTTTGTGGAATCCCTTTATTAAGAAGATTGAAGTTCTGAACTAAGACATCTACAGGTTTTGTGATCGAGGAATTTATTAAGTAAGAGATTGTTGAAATAAAAATTGCGATGAATAATATAAAGAAGCTAATAACATAAATTAAAGCTTTATTTACAGTGTTTGATATTTGATTTGTTTTTATTGCAAAATCTCCAAAATGGCTTTTAAAGTTATTAATTTCATTAATCAAATCTGTATTAATTAGGTTTGCTTTATGGTTTTCTATGTGTTTCTGAATTTTCAATCCAATCTGATAGCCGTTGTCAGCAATTTCTTGATTCTGTTTTAGTTTATCGGGGGCATATTTACTCAGAAGTTTTAGTCTTTTATAAAAGGTATTGACTAGTTCTGCATCAGTTTGTTGCATTGTAGGGAAAGAACTGTAAAAGAGATCTGTGAATCTTTTTTTCGGAAGGTTTTTGAGATGGTCATTAATTTGTGAGAAATTGTAAACCATCGTATTAGCCTCTTTAATTTTATTTAGAGCTGATGTATAGAGTGCTTCATCACCAGTATGTAAATATTTATAGTAGTCTTGAACACCATTATTAAAAGTGTTATTATGAATACGGTCAGCATTCATAAGAAGAGTCAAAACGCGACTAGATTGAAAGAAGAAATTTGCCAGTAAGCCAAGAAGAATTATACTCGTAATAGAAACAATTGTTAAAAGGAATAGTCGAGACTTTATTTTCCAGTCTTTAAAGCTTGATATTGGCAAGTTCATGATCGTATTAATGTTGGTTATTTAGACACCCTTAAAGATGAATAAAAATAGTGAAAATATGAAATGAACGGACGTATTCTGTACATGAATGGCTTGAAAATTCAGGTTAATTGTAGGGTGTGCATTTTTTTTAAGTTTAGTTAGAAACATTTTGATAAAATTATATTAAACTGTAGTTTTATCCTATTCATAAAAGGAGTATAAAAACTAAAATAGATAATGAGACATATTTGTTTGATTTTACTAATGCTTGTAGGTTTGAGTTTATCGGCTCAAATGAAAGATTTAGGACGTTTATTTGCGAAAGGGAAGTATGAGAAAGTGATTGAAAAAGGATCTGCTATTTTGGAAAAAGATTCTGAAAACCCAGAAGTGAATTCAATATTAGGTCGATCGTATGTCGCATTAAATAAGTATGATGAGAGTATTGTGTATTTGAAAAAGGGATTGAAACCAATAGAGAAGAAAACGTTCGTAAAAGCATGGAGTTTAGCTGATTTAGGTATTGCCTACTATCATACAGGGAAGATTGATAAAGCAGTTGCATGCTTAAAAGAGGCCATTAAGATGAAAGCTACTAGAAATTGTACACGTTCGGCACACAATAGGTTAATGCGTTTTCAAGAGAATAAATTTTTTCAAAAATGGAACAAAAGAGAAACGGAGCATATTCGATTTCACTTTCAAGATGAATCGGCGATTGAGGATATAGAAGAATATATTGCTCAGCATGAAAAGGCTTACCTAACTATTAATCGTTTTTTCAAAGCTGACCTGAGTAAGAAAATAGATTTGTTCGTTTGGAAGGATAGGGAAGAGGCCTATGATATGTTTGGAAGACCATTAGGTTTTGCCAACTCAAAAGGAAAAATTATTAATGCCTGGTACAAACAAACCAAAGGACATGAGATTTGTCATATACTTTGTGATGCTGCGATTAAACCTAAGACGAAAACTAAACTAATAAATGAAGGGATATGCGTGTACTTTGATCAATCAATAAGGAATAAAATGGATGCTGCAAGAAAAGTAACGCCTAATGGAGAGTTTCATTTGTTAGAATTATGGGAATCACCAACACGTTACGAAAGAGGCTTGTCTTATCCTATAGGTGGTGCTTTTATCGATTTTTTAATAAACAAAGAAGGTAAAGCTAAATTGATGAAGTTTTTGAAA
>JADGEF010000207.1 GCA_016744515.1 Marinifilaceae bacterium
CCACAAACATGGTTAATAACCAGGATAATATAGAGACTAACCAAAAAATATAATGATAAATACTTTTGCTTCGGGTCATTAATATTGGAGTTGACATATGGTGTATTTCAAATTGCTGCATGAAAATAAAAAACAATAAGCAGTATATGAAACAATTTTCTAAATAAGATTGATTAGGGCTTATAAATAGTCTGTTTTGCTCTATTTTTTAGTAGTTTCGTTGGAATCTAATTAGTCAAATGATATGTTTAAAAAAGAACTTTTGTTTTGGAATGTGGATACTCAATTTGATTTTATGAACAAAGAGGGTAAGTTATATGTACCCGATTCTGAATTAATTTTGCCTTTACTAAAACGTCTAACTTTATTTGCAAAGGAAGCCAATATTCAGGTTGTTAATACGGCAGATCATCATTTTCCTGATGCAAAAGAATTATCTGATACACCTGATTTTATATCAACTTTTCCACCACACTGTATGGCTAATACAAGTGGCGAAGCCTATGTGGATGAAACTTTCCCAAATGAAGGGACTGTTATTAAATGGGATAGATTGTATTCCGATAAAGAGATTTTAGAATTAACTGTCTCAAGAAATCTAATCATTTTTAAAGATGTTTTTGATGTATTTGAAGGTAACCCTAATACCTTAAGCCTTGTGAAGGCTTTAGCTCCCAAGAAAGTTTTTGTTTACGGTGTAACGACTAATGTTTGTGTTGATTGTGCTGTTTGTGGTTTGGCTAGCCAGGGAATTCAGGTTTTTGTAATTGAAAATGCCATAAAAGAACTGCCCAATATTCCACTGCCATTTGAAAAGTGGAATGCTTTAGGTGTAAGTCGAATTAAATTTTCTGAAATTGAGAAATTTCTATAGGTATTGATTAGAGTTTTGGAATATTAGGCATTCCAAAGCTCTTGAACTTTTCTGACTTTTTCTTCTAGTGGCATAAAGCCATCTAACCAATGGATTTTAAATCCACTGCGTTCCATTTTTCTGAACCATGTCATTTGTCGTTTTGCAAACTGATGAATGGCAATTTCTAATTGTGTGAACATTTCATCGTAGGTCAATTCTCCAATCACATATTTGGTTAGGAATTTGTATTCTAACCCATAATATATTAAATCTTCAGGGCTTACGCCAGATTTTATAAGACCTTCAACCTCTTCAACCATTCCTGACTCTAGACGTTCCTTTAGGCGTTGTGATATTCGACTTCTTCTATCTTCTCTATCGAATTTAATACCAATAAGCAATGGTTTAAGTTCCGGATGTTTCATCTCAATTTCAGGATGAGAGCTTATGTAGCGTTCAATTTCAATAGCACGTATGGCACGTTTCTTAGTTTCAAGATCGGACTTGTTATGAACGTTTTTATAACTTCTAAGAATCTCACCTAGCTCTTCAAGGCTTTTATCCAACAATGTGTCGCGAAAATCTTGATCTTTGGGTACAGCAATAAGTTTGTAGCCTTTTAAGCAAGCCTCAAGATACATGCCTGTACCACCACAAACAAGAGGGAGGTGGTTTCTTTTTTGGATATCCTCGAAAGATTCTACAAAATCACGTTGAAATTCGTACACGTTATATTTATATCCAGCATCAGCAATATCAATTAAATGGTGAGGTATTTTTTGTCCTTCAATCGTATACTCTTCAATGTCTTTACCAGTACCTAAATCCATTCCACGGTAAATTTGCCTCGAATCGGCACTGATAATTTCTGCATCAAAAGTTTTGGCAAGATTGACAGCTAGACTTGTTTTTCCTGTAGCTGTTGCTCCGAGTACGACTAATAAATTGTATTGCATAAGGTTTTCTTTCTTGTTTAATCGCTACAAAATTACTTTAAGTTTTCTGAATAATTAGAATCATTTTCTAAATTTGATGTGATCAATATGTATCTAGATGGTTTAAGTCTTAGTCTGCGAATACTTTTGAGATAAATACTAACTTTGTTGCGAATAGATGTTGGCTCTTAAAAGAGTTAGGCGTACTTTTAGTCTCGAAGGAATGTGAGACAATTAAAATATAGAATTAGCTTGAAATGCAAAATATTAATATAAGAAATAAGCGTGCCAGTTTTGAATATGAGTTCATCGATGAATTTGTTGCAGGAATTCAATTGTTCGGTACAGAAATTAAATCTATTCGTGCTGGAAAAGCTAGTTTGGTCGACTCGTTCTGTTATTTTTCGAATGGAGAATTGTTTGTAAAAGGGATGCATATTGCTGAATACCGTTTTGGTAGTTATTATAACCACGAAGAGAAGCGTGAGCGTAAACTTTTACTAAATAGAAAAGAGCTTGATAAATTAGATAGGAAAACAAAGGAGTCAGGTCTTTCTATTGTACCTATTAGCCTTTTCATCAATCAAAAAGGCTTTGCTAAACTAAAAATTGCCTTGTGTAGAGGTAAAAAGAACTACGATAAGAGAGAAAGTTTAAAAGAAAAAGATCATAAACGAGATATTGATCGTTTGATGAAGAGCTAGTTAGATTATGAGGTCTATTTTTATTGAAAAATGATCTCAGTTAGCGTATTTATTTAAGCGAATAATTCTATATTTGCAATCCCATTTTCGCCAGAGAGTGGGAATTTTTATCCCTAATAAATTAGAAAAAATAAGTTGTTCGAAAAATCGACTTACAGACTGTATATTAACACGATATCAACAATGTTGGTAATTTGTTAATAACTTACGAATACCCCTATTTCTCTGACTTGCAGTTGTTGATAACTTGAAAACAGTCTCGACACTTAATGACTTATTAACAATTTTGATCTCCCTACTTATCAACGATCTTAAAACTTATTAACAAAGCTTATTTAGAATAGGACTTAGTATATCCAAGCTTATTTTTTGATGCTAAATAAAAAGAGACTTTTAAGGGGTCATGCTGAAAAGTTGGGGAGTTTATTTTCACGCATATATATTTGCTAATCTGAATAAAAAGAAAGGAATTTCTCTGACACCTCTAAGAGTTGCTCTAAAAGCTTTTATTTTAGCATTAAAAGATTCCGCAGAAGCATTAGTTGTTCTGTTGTCAAAATAATTTAATATTCCTTGATAATGAGAATATATTGAATTCGATACGGTTCTAAATCTCACATCACCAAACTCTTCAATATCATTATACCAATGTGCTAGCTTTGTATATGCGAGAGTCTTATCTTTTGTGTGTGAATAGATTCTTTTTAAATCTTGTGCTAGATCATAAGCTATCTTAATATCAGGATACTTTTCAAAAAGAATTTTCATTCTTATTTTCTGACTATCAGACCAATTGTAAGGTGATTTAAATAATGAATATCGTGATCTAATTAATAATTGTTTTTCAGTATCTCCATTACTATAAGTTTCTGGACTATACTTTACTCCTTTTTCTTTTGCCTGTTGCATGTCTTGTGCTTCCTTGGCAATTGCTTTCCATCGATATTTAATTCTAAAATCCTGTACAGCATCGTAGCAAAGTTTCTGTACATGAAAACGATCAATAACTCTGCTTGCTTTAGGAAAGCTCTGTGTAACAATTTTATTCATCGAACCAGCCATATCTAAACTAACCTCTTCAACCAAACATCTATCCTCATATGGTATTTTCTTAAGAACATCTATAACCTCACTGGCCTTAGTTCCTTTCACCATTGCCAATAAGCAGCCTTTTCGTCCCTTAGCTGACTTGTTGGTTACAATGGTATACAAATCACCATTTGACAAGGCTGTTTCATCGATACTCAAAAAAGCACCTATATTCTCAGGAAAAAGAAGCCAATCTTCAGCATGCTCTTTTTGATTCCATTTGTCATACCTACTTAAATGATCACGGTACTGTTGTTGGAGTTGTTTACCATCAACTTTATAGAAATGACCTAGACTTTTGGTGTTAATCGGCAGAGTATCGATTAAATTCTTTTAAAAAAGCCCCGAATTCATTGGTGAATCGGGTTCCTTGAGCTGTTAAAGTCCAGTTACGACTTACTATTTTTTTAGTCCCTTTGACAGTCCACCTCCTTCTCTTTACATGAAGAAATAAAGCCTTGTCTCTTATAGGGAAATCTTGGATGGAGGATTCTG
Source organism: Marinifilaceae bacterium (assembly GCA_016744515.1). Lineage (GTDB taxonomy): Bacteria > Bacteroidota > Bacteroidia > Bacteroidales > Marinifilaceae > Ancylomarina. The sequence continues at coordinate 4,080 of JADGEF010000207.1, forward strand.
GATAAAAACCTTTTGATAGCAACTGGTCCTTTGAATACTGCTCAGGAATAATATTTCTTTCTACTAAATAGACATTTAGTCTGTTAGAGTCAGTGTTTGCTGACGTAATTTCAAAATAGTCAAGTAAATCTGCAGGGAGAATAAAACGAA
>JADGEF010000070.1 GCA_016744515.1 Marinifilaceae bacterium
GCTCTTTCGAGTTTATAATCTTCATTTGGAGTCTAATCGCCTTGTAGGCAAGAACTATAAGTTTATTAAGAAAGATGACTATGAAGGTAATGAAGAGGATTTGAATGCGATTAAGGATATTTCCTTACGCTTAAGCCAAGCTTTTGAACGTAGAGCAGAACAAGCTCTCAAGATAAAAGAACATGTCAAAAATTCTCCTCACCCAACATTGGTGTGTGGCGATTTTAATGATACACCTAATTCATACACTTATCACCAACTATCTAAAGGTTTAAAAGATGCATTTGTAGAACAAGGCAAAGGAATAAGTGCAACATATTCGGGCGATTTCCCTTCGTTTCGCATAGATTATTTACTCTATTCTGAAGATATGAATTGTACTGAATACGATCGTATAAGGAAACGTTATTCAGATCATTATCCGATTTGTGCGAGTTTTACTTTTGCTTCCAATAAAGATTAATCATCGAATTAATGATATAAAAAAAGGACTTCCGTTTTGGAAGTCCTTTTTGTATATGGTATAGATTGGGTTTATTTAGGATCGTATCCCCATTTAATTAAGATTGATCCCCAAGTAAAACCGGCTCCAAATCCTGATAGGATAATGTCGTCGCCTTTTTTCAGTTGCTTTTCCCACTCCCATAAACACAATGGAATTGTTGCTGAAGTTGTGTTGCCATATTTCTCAATATTGATCATCACTTTCTCCTTAGCTAAGCCCATTCGTTTTGCAGTAGCTTCGATAATACGATTGTTTGCCTGATGAGGAACCAACCATGCTAAATCTTCAGCTGTGATGTTGTGTTTATTCATCATTTCAACAGATACATCTGCCATATTAGATACCGCATGTTTAAATACGTGATTACCTTCTTGGTAAATGAAGTGCTCGCGAGCATCAATTGTTTCATGACTTGCAGGCTTGCATGAACCTCCAGCTTTTTGGTGCAAGTGTTTACGACCAAAGCCTTGAGTATGTAACATCTCATCAATAATACCTACGTTCTCAGTTGTTGGTTCAAGAAGAACTGCTGCTGCCCCGTCACCAAAAATAGGACAAGTCTGACGATCAGTATAATCTACAATTGATGACATTTTTTCAGCTCCTACAACTATAACTTTCTTATACATTCCAGATTGGATGTACTTAGAACCTGTTGCTAGAGCAAAAAGAAAACCTGAACAACCTGCATTCAAGTCGAAACTGAAAGCATTGTTTATGCCTAATTTATCGCTAATAATGTTTGCTGTAGCAGGGAATTGCATATCTGGTGTTACGGTAGCACAAATCACCAAATCAACTTCTTCAGGAGAGGTATTGGTTTTCTTAAGCAAATCTTCAATTGCTTTAGCTCCCAAGTCGGAAGTCCCTTTGCCTTCACCTTTTAAAATTCTTCTTTCTTTAATACCAATTCTGGTCATGATCCACTCATCGGTTGTGTCAACCATGGTGCTCAGTTCTCCATTGGTAAGAATATAGTCAGGAAGATAAGCCCCAACTCCTGTAATTACTGCGTTTATCTTTGTCATTACTATGCTTACTTATTATTCTTTTGATCAAAATAGCCTACAATTATAATCAAAATGACTATCAATTGCAAAGTTTGATCAAGAGGATAAAATGAATTAAACACAAAAATACTGATAAGCAAAATTGCTCCAAAGAATATTCTAGGGAGCAATTTTACTATTGCGTTAAACCTTATCCGTAAGAACTAGGTTATGCTGTAACTTCTTTTTCAATCGCTAATTTACCTCTATAGTATCCGCACTCAGGGCAAACAGTGTGATATTTAGCTGTTGCTCCACAATTTGAGCAAGATGCTAGAGTAGCAGGAGTGGCTTTAATATGAGTTCTTCTCTTACCTTTTCTCTGCTTCGATGTTCTGTGTTTTGGATGTGCCATTTTTCAACCTATTAAACTATTTATTATCAATCAATTTTTTTAATTCACTCCATCTCGGATCAATTTCTTTTTTTTCCGAATGTTCGTTTAGTTTCTGAGTCATTTCTTCGTTGCAAGTGCTAAATCCATCTTCATCATCCGGATGGACAAAGTTGATTGGGAAACTCAACAAGATTAACTCGTAAATGTATTGGGCAATTCTAATCTCATTTTCTGATTCAGGGACAACAATAATATCATTATCCAATTCCTCATACGTTTCACCAAACTTGATAAAGAGAGTTGATTCTCCTTCTACCTGATATGGGAAACGATCTAAACAACGATCGCAAGTTACATTGATTTCCCCATTAATCTCAAGATTGAGTGACATAACAAGGGTTTTCTTTAAAAGTGTTGCTTTTACTGAAACCTGACCTTGAAAATTATTCTCAAATTGAAAATGCTCAAAGAATTTCTCGTCAGCAGTGAAATCGAATTCATGACTGCCGTCTTTTAATCCTTTGTAAGGAATCGTGTATTTTGCTAAATAATCCAAAATGCTCAAATAAAACTTTGCAAAAGTATGTAATTTCTAATATCTATCCTCAAACTCGAACATCTTTTTTCACAAAAAGTATGGATTTTTGACTAAAGAGATTTCGCTGAAACGGCTTAGTGTTCAGTTTGATGGATTTGTTTTAGTCATTTGGTCGAAATAAAAACTTTAAATAGAGGCTTCTATTCGTTCAAATGGGCTGCAAAAATAGTCAGAAATTACTGATTCTAAAATTTTTTGAGGAGTTTTAATATGTAAATGCTCTAATTTGTAGGCAATAGTATACGAATGCAGCTACCTTTGCCCAATTCAGAGCGTAAAACAAATATTTTTCCACCATGATATTCTTCAATAATTCGCTTCGCAAGTGAAAGGCCTAAGCCCCAGCCTCGTTTCTTTGTTGTGTAGCCAGGCTCGAATATGGTATGAAATTGCTTTTTGTGAATGCCTTTGCCTGTATCACTAATATCAAGGCATAAATTGTTTTGTAATTTACTAAGATCAAAACTTAAATGTCCAGCACCACTCATCGCATCAATGGCATTTTTCGTGGTGTTTTCGATAACCCAAGAAAAGAGTTCCTTATTAATTGCAGGTTTAAATTCAATCTTTTCATCCATATTGACAGTAAATACAACTTTGTTGGACGATCTTTTCTTTAAGTAGTTGATACTATCTTCTAAAATCAATTTAATATCGTTGGAAACTAAAACGGGCTTTGAGCCAATTTTTGAAAATCGTTCGGCAATCACTTCAAGCCGTTCTACATCTTTACCCATTTCTTGGGTCATGGTTTTGTCTATATCAGCTTCTTTAAGAAGCTCCACCCATGCCAGTAGAGAACTTATCGGAGTTCCTAGTTGATGCGCTGTCTCCTTCGACATACCAACCCAAACTTGATCTTGTTCTGCTTTTTTAGTGACACTAAACACTAGGTAAGCTAGCAGAGCTAGAAAAAAGATAAGTCCGAGTTGTATGTAAGGATAGATTTCTAGTTGCTTTAAAAGGCTCGAATCATCGTAATAGAGGATCGTTTTAACTCCGTAGAGTTCAATCTCGAAATGCAATCCACCTCGTTGCATCTCATACAAAATTTTCTTTAATTTTTTTTCGGAGTCATTATCTGGCAAGCTTAAATTCCTATGATCGGTAATTTCACCTTCTTCATTGGTTAAGATAATAGGTGTAGTTTCGTTTTGTTCCAGTATTTTTGTAAGGAGTGTAATATCTTGATTTGGATCCGAATTTATACTTGTAAGTGCATCTGCCCAAAGCTTGACCTTCTTTTCTTCTTCGAGTGCTAATTTTTTAACTAGGTTACTTGTATAAAAGATAGAACCTAGAACGATGATTCCTGCAAAGAGTAGAAAGGCAATCTTCCACTGGCGTTTTTTTAGTAAGATATTCATCTATAATGTAAGTTTCTGTGGGATGAAGATTTTGAGCTTCAAAATAAATATCGTTTAAAGATGCTAATTATTTATTATAGTGCTCTTTAAATTGGTGTCAAAAAAAAGACTGATACAATAGAAAACAGCTTATGTGTTTTATTATTGTATCAGTCTTCTTCATATATAGATGATTTCTCTAATTCAGCTTTTTAAGATATTCAATAAGAAGTTTTGCATTTTTTTCAGGCTCATCCTTTTCTATGTTTAATCGATATACCTCTTGAGTCGTTCTTGTATCAAGACCATGTCCATAAGCCTTATCGTAATAATCAAGTGTGATATCGGCTACAGTAGCAAAATCTCCTTGATCTAAACTTTCGAAAGCCTTCTTGACTTTTAAGCCACCTAATCGTTTTTCAATCTTTTTACACATTTGTTTTAGGATTTCAATATCAAAACAAGCGTATTCTTTCACAAGGCGTTTTATGCGTTCCGATTTTGGAATAATAATGGCTAAGAGAGGAGCCTTTCTCATTTGATCGAAAAGAACATCGTTTATCCATACCGAACCTACAGCATGACTTTCATCTTCAGTCCAAATTGGTTTTGTGTGATCAAATTCGAGCCATATTTTAGCTAAATCATTTTCATATTGCTCTGTTGTTGGTTGGTCAGCTTGTCCAAGGGCTCCAAATACCGAACCTTTGTGATTAGCGACACCTTCCAAGTCAAGAACTTGCTCGTTCATTTCAATAAGTTTATGCAGTACTTCTGTTTTACCACTTCCTGTATAGCCACCTATTACGACCAAGTTTGTAGGTTTTGAGAATGATTTTCGAATATATTGTCGGTAAGCTTTATAGCCACCAACCAACAAGCTAGGTTTAAGTCCAGCTGTTTCGAAAAGCCAAGCCATACTACCAGATCGCATCCCACCTCGCCAGCAGTGAATTAGAACTTCGCCATCAATAGATATTTTTTTTGCTCTTCTAACAAACACAGACAGCTTTGGTCCAACTAATTCTAAACCTAATAGAACAGCAGCATCTTTGGTTGAACGCTTGTATTTTGTTCCAACCTGAGCTCTTTCCTCATTAGTAAAAATTGGGATGTTTATAGCACCAGGAATGTGTCCTTGTTCAAATTCAGCAGGCGTTCTTACGTCTATCATCGGAATTGTTTCTCCTTTTTCAAGAAAGTCTTGTGCTGATAGTTTAGTGATCATGTGTTTAGATAAAAATTGTCCCGTCCTCAGCTATTGAGGATCGGGATTATAAAGTAAGTATATGTGCGAACGACTGTGAATTAGGTCTAAACTGAAAGTTTAACCTTCAAGGAATTCGCCTAATAATGAACTTCCGCCTTTTCTTGTATTGCTCCCCATAGGAGAAATAGCTTGAATCAGTTTTCTAATTGGCATAGATTGTAAATATACCGTACCTGTACCGCGTAAAGTTGCTAAAAAGAGACCTTCACCACCGAAAACCATAGATTTTAAACCTCCAGCTTTTTCTATTGAAAATTCAATACCTTCTTCAAAAGCAACGACACAGCCTGTATCAACTCTCAAGGTTTGGTTGTTCAATTGTTTTTTGATAACTGTTCCACCGGCATGAACAAAGGCTTTGCCATCCCCTTCTAGTTTTTGCAAAATAAAGCCTTCACCACCAAAGAAAGTTGCGCCAAGTTTTTTATTGAAAGCAATACTAACCTTAGTTCCAAGAGCTGCACAAAGGAAGCCATCTTTTTGAACAATTAGTCTTCCTCCAGATTGCTTTAAATCAATTGGCATAATAGTACCTGGGTAAGGAGCAGAAAAAGCAACCTTAGCTTTTCCATAGCCTTTGTGTGTAAAATGAGTTAGGAAAAGTGATTCGCCAGTGATCATTCTAGAACCTGCAGAAAGTAATTTGCCGAATAAGCCAGCTTCTGGCTCTGAGCCGTCACCCATTTTGGCTTCAAACTGAATACCTTCTTCCATATAAGCCATGGCTCCAGCTTCTGCAATAACTGTTTCGTTTGGATCCAGTTCAATTTCGACCAATTGAATGTCGTTACCGTATATTTTATAATCTATTTCGTGTGAACGCATATTTTCAGATTTTAGAATTTATGAAATGAAGGTTCAATATATAAGGATTTAGCTAAAACTCAAAGAGGATCGAGGTTCAGAAATGGAATTTAACGTTCGTTAAATATTAAAGCGAACGTATTATCTGTATTTTAATTCTTCATCTTCAGACATCATACCCCAATAGCTATCGTATCTAGACTCTGCAATATTTCCAATTTCAACCGCTTTCTTTACAGCACATTTAGGTTCGTGCATATGTGTACAGTTGTGAAATTGGCAATTGTTAGATATTCTGAAAATCTCTGGAAAGAAATGGAACATCTCTTCTTTTTTCATATTGAATGTACCGAAACCTCTAATTCCAGGTGTATCTATAATGTAACCACCGAAATCAAGCTCGAACATCTCTGAAAAGGTTGTTGTGTGTCTTCCTGAAGAATGGGATTCTGAAATTTCACCTGTTTTTAACTCCAAACCTGGCTGAATGAAATTGATAAGTGTAGACTTCCCAACACCAGAATGTCCTGAAAGAAGGTTAATTTTATCTTTCATCTCTGATTTAAGCATATCCATATTTAAGCCTGTTGTGGCTGATACCTCGAAACACTTGTAGCCAATGTTTTGGTAGGTGTTTTTAAGTTCTTTTAGTTGTGTATTATCTTTTTCTTTGTAACGATCAACCTTGTTGAAAACCAAGTTTACAGGAATGTTGTAAGCTTCAGCAGCTGCTAGGAATCTATCGATAAAAGTCGTAGTGGTAAGAGGGTAGTTAACGGTAATAATAAGAAAAGCGTGATCGATATTAGCTGCAATAATTTGGCTGCTTTTTGAGAGATTAGTCGATTTACGGATAATATAATTCTTTCTTTCATTGATCTTAGCAATAACATTAGAATCTTTTTCAGAACTAAATTGTACAATATCACCAACTGAAATAGGATTAGTAGTACGAATGCCTTCCATACGAAAACGACCTTTGATTCTGCAGTCGTGAATTTCTCCGTCGTCTGTTTTTACAGTATACCAACTACCTGTTGATTTTATAACTAATCCTTCTTTCACAGTTTATCTTTTTTTTGAAAAAGGCTGAATCGCACTTTCACTGATCTTGTTTACTAATTGACGAGTTGATCTATTTGCTATGCTATTGAAAATCTCATTCTTAATAAGACAGCAAAAATAGTATTTTTTTGTGGATTAGCTTTTTAGAAATTTCAGACTAATGTCACTTTAGCTATTCTAAATTGTACATTGAAGTTGTTTTTTGTACTTTATGAAAGGAAAAGCTACCATATACGCCTTGACTGTCAAGACTTTCTCCTTCAATTGTATACTCATCTAAAAGAACACCTCTCCAACAGTCTAGTTCATAGAAAATTGTTTCTTCGGAATGGACGATGTCGTATTCAGTAGCTTGTAGTAAGATTCGACTACCATTAATTTCTCCTTCAAGAAACTCTTGAACCATTACAGAATTGGATGTGTCAATATTCTCAAGAAAAATGATTTTGCCAATAAGTCTTTTCCCTATTTGTTTGAGAATGAGCTCACCTTTAGCTTTTCCATAACTATAATCTTCCTCATAAAGCCATTTTCCACTTAGGCTATCCATATGTACTTAAATTTTTTTTTTTGATTCAAAATATATTAGTCTCAGTAAGATACAAAACTATGATGAAAGAAAACGATGTTTTTCCAGCAAGAGGCTTTGTTGAAAAATAAAAATCTCATATATTTGCAGCGTCTTAGTCAGAAATGACTGACAAGGGATTGTCCCATGGTGTAATGGTAACACACCTGTTTTTGGTACAGGCATTCAAGGTTCGAGTCCTTGTGGGACAACCAAAATTTAAGCTTCGAATTTGTATTCGGAGCTTTTTTTTTGTCCCGAATTCTGACCGAGTATAGTCTAAAGAACATATCGTTTCGAGAATAATGAGCCTTGATTATGCTTAATTTTGCAGTCTTAAAATCAAATAAACATCTCTAATGTCAAAATTATTCAACCCTAAATTATTTAGCCTTTTAAAAACCGGACTTGATAAAAAACAAATTTCGAATGATGTCATGGCTGGTATTGTTGTCGGAATTGTTGCACTTCCATTAGCAATTGCTTTTGCTGTTGCTTCGGGTGTATCTCCAGATAAGGGCTTGATAACGGCAATTGTTGCAGGTTTAATAATCTCATTCTTTGGAGGTAGTCGTGTTCAAATTGGTGGACCAACGGGAGCATTCATTGTTATTGTTTATGGTATTGTTGAGACTCACGGTATTGGAGGTCTTATTATTTCAACCATTATGGCAGGTATCCTTCTGGTTATATTTGGTTGTTTAAAATTGGGTACACTCCTAAAATATTTTCCACATCCTCTAATTGTTGGTTTTACAAGTGGTATTGCTTTGGTGATATTTTCAACTCAAATTAAAGATGCTTTTGGTCTGGATATCGATAAGGTTCCCTCTGATTTTATAGCGAAATGGGAGTTGTATTTTGCGCAGATTCATACTTTGAATCCTACCGCATTAATTCTAACAGTAGCTACCATACTGATTAGTATCTATTCAAAGAAAATAACAAGTAAGGTTCCTGGTTCATTTATTGCCATTATTGGTATTACTTTGGCAGTACAATTGTTAGGTTTACCTGTAACAACTATCGAATCATTTTTTGGTGAAATACCAACTTCAATTAGTTTAAGTTTCCCAGTTGTTGAGTGGGCAAATTTAGGTCAATATATTGCTCCTGCGATTACAATTGCTATACTTGGTGCCATCGAATCTTTACTATCTGCCGTTGTAGCTGATGGTATGATTGGTGGAAATCACCGTTCCAATACAGAATTGATAGCACAAGGAATTGCTAATATTGCAACACCTTTTTTTGGAGGTATTCCAGCGACTGGAGCTATTGCTCGTACAGCAACCAATGTTAAAAATGGAGGAAGAACACCTATTGCAGGTATAGTGCATGCAATAACTCTATTATTGATAATGGTCTTTTTTGGTAAATGGGCAAAATTGATTCCTATGTCATGTTTGGCAGGTGTGTTGATTGTTGTTTCTTACAATATGAGTGAGTGGCGTCTTTTCCGATCTATTCTAAAGAGTTCAGGCTTTGACATTCTGGTTCTTCTGACAACATTTTTCTTGACTGTTTTAGTTGATTTGACTGTTGCTATTGAAGTTGGTGTAGTACTTTCTGCAGTTCTTTTTATGAAGAGAATGGCAGATAAAGGTGAGCAAATTCAGAAAGATGTCAATATCGATTTGATTGAAGACTACAGTGATCTACCTAAGGATATTTCGGTTTATGAGATTAGTGGACCCTTCTTTTTTGCATCAGCTAAGCAGTATGCTCAACTTATTCAGCAAATAGGCTTAAAAAGTAAAATAATAGTTATTCGAATGAGACACGTTCCATTTATTGACGCAACCGGTTTTCAAAATTTTAAAGCAGTAATTAAGTCACTTCATAATTCCAATGTGAGGATTATCCTTTCAGGTGTTAATGTATCTGTGCTGCAGGATATGGAAAAGTACGACCTAGTTTCCAAGATTGGAAAAGATCATATTTTCAATTCTTTTAATAATGCCTTAGATTTTGCAAAATCACAGAATAATTAATTGAATTTATTAATTTCTAGTTCATCAGTACATTCGTTTCTAAGTTGCTTGATACTCTTTTTCAAGATTGGGTGAATGAATTCAGGTATTAGTTCTTTTAAAGGGTAAAGCGCAAAAGAGCGTTCTTGGATTCTTGGATGAGGAACAGATAGTCTTTCATTTTCTATTTGTTCATCGCCATAAAATAGAATATCGATATCGATGGTTCGTTCGCAGTATTGAGTAGTTTTGCGAACACGCCCCAATTCTTTTTCAATAGCCTGAGTTTTATCTAGAATATCAAGAGCGGCAAGTTCTGAATCAAAAATAACAACTTGGTTTAGAAAATTTTGTTCGTGAGTAAAACCCCAAGGTTCAGTCTCGTAAAGTGATGAAGATTGAATGTACTTTCCAAGCTGATTTGTCATTTTTCTGATTGCCTCAGATAACAATTCTTCACGATTCCCAATATTCCCTCCCAATAAAAAGTAAACTCTAGTCATAAAGCATCTGTTTAAACGGCAAAAAAACTAAAGAAATCTTACCCAGCAAAATATACATCGAAAAATATGTCTTAAAGGTTAGCATTATTTACAAAATAGATATATTTGTTATTCTGGTTAGATTGAACCTTTAGGTAAATATCTGATCTTAAATTAAGGAAATCGACCAATTAGAAAATTAATTATCAAACTAAGTATTTATGAAGATTTTTTTCAAAACCACATTAGCCTCTCTTTTGGCCTTTATCATAGGTAGTATTTTGTTGCTATTTATTGGTGTTGGTGTTGTAGGAGTGCTTGTTGCGAGCAGCGATCAGCCAGTTAATGTAAAGAGTAATTCTGTTCTAGAGATCACTTTAAACAAGGAAATTGTAGATCGAGGTTCAGATAATCCTTTAGATGGCTTTAATATCATGAAAATGAAACCACAACCTAAGTTGGGTTTAAATAATATTTTGGCTTGTATTGAGAAAGCTAAAACGGATGATAAGATTAAAGGAATTTATTTGAATGTAAACGATATTTCTTCAAGTTTTGGAGGATTAGCTGTTGCGCAAGAGATTCGTAACAAGCTGAAAGAATTTAAAGAGACCGATAAATTCATAGTAGCTTATAACAATATGGGTTATTCTCAGAAAGCCTACTATTTAGCTTCTATTGCTGATAGTGTTTTCCTTAATCCACAAGGAAGTATTTGGATTGCAGGTATGGGTGGCGAAATGACTTTTTACAAAAATTTTCTAAAAAAGATTGGTGTAGAAGCGCAGGTTGTTCGTGTAGGTAAATACAAGTCGGCTACAGAGCAATATTTCCTAGAGAAAATGAGTGACGAATCTCGTGAGCAGAGCTTAGCCTATATGTCGGCAATGTGGAATCAGATGGCTGAAGGTATTGCACAGGAACGCGATATTACTGTTGAGAAGTTTAATAAGTTGACTAATGAATTTGCTATTCGTAAGCCACAAAATGCCCTAGAGTACAAACTTGTTGATGGTCTTATTTACCAAGATGAGATGGAAGATATGTTGAAAGATCTTACTGGAATTCGTGCGAAGAAGAAGTTGAACAAAATTAGTATTGAGAAATATACAAAGGCTCCTAATTTGAATAGAAAATTCTCTAAAAACAAAATTGCTGTTGTGTATGCAACAGGCGGAATTGTTTTTGAGCAATCATCGACATCGGTAGGACCAGAATTAGCTGAATCTATTCGTAAGGCAAGAAAAGACACAACTGTAAAAGCAATTGTTTTACGTGTTAATTCTCCAGGAGGAAGTCCTTTAACTTCAGATATTATTTGGAGAGAAATCGACTTAGTAAGAAAGGTTAAGCCTGTAATTGCTTCGATGGGTAATGTAGCTGCTTCGGGTGGTTATTATATTGCTTGTGCTGCCGATACGATTGTTGCTGATCCTTGTACTATTACGGGTTCAATTGGAATCTATGGTCTTTTCTTCTCGGGTGAGGATTTGATAAAGAACAAGCTTGGTTTAACAACGGATCCAATTGGAACGCATGATTTCTCTTCTTTTGGAGGAGGACAACCAATACCATTTATGCCATTCTCATCACGTAAGTTTAGTAAGAACGAGCGAATGATTATTCAGGAGTATTTGAACGACGGTTACGATACTTTCTTAAGTCGTGTTGCTGATGGTCGTCATAAAACTAAAGAAGAAATTCACGAAGTAGCGCAAGGGCGTGTATGGAATGCCATTGATGCACAAAAACATGGACTTGTTGATGTTTTAGGTGGACTTGAAACAGCTATTGCAATAGCGAAAGAGAAAGCTGGAATTGAAGATTACCGATTGACTTCCTTACCAAAGGAGAAAGAACCTTTTCAAGCTATGATTGATGAATTAACAGGTAATGTGAAAATGCGTGTTCTTAAGAGCGAGCTTGGTGTGAATTACCAATATTACGAAAAAACAAAAGACATTATGAATATGGGTGGTGTTCAAGTTAGAATCCCATATCAAATCGATTTATATTAATTCCTAATAAATTATCGAAAATAATGAAAAGGCCTTCAAGTGATTGGAGGCTTTTTTTCTTGAATGGTGCAGGAGATTTTAGACACAAGAAAAACTTGTTATCTTTATAAGGATTCTAATACCGATTGATATTTTGATGGTATAACAAGTAAGAATAAAAAGAGTTGATATGGAAAAGATTAGAACAAATGCAGGACATGGTTTAGGTGTAGCAGGTTTAGTGCTAGGGATTTTGTGCTTTTTTATGGCTTTTATTCCTTGCATAGGTGTTATTGCCATCGGACCTGGTGTTATAGCCATCGTTTTATCGATAGTTGGACTTGTTCAGGCAAGTAAAAACAATGGTGCAAAGGGCATAAATATTGCCGCTTTAATTGTATCGGGCATAGGAACATTAATTGCCTGCTTATGGTTATTTGTTTTTGTTGGTATCGCATCGCTCGACGAAGATCAAATTGAAGACATGGTTGAAGATGTGATGGAAGAAGTTGTTCGCGGAACGAATTCTTGCAATATCGACTTGCAAGACGATTTGCAGAAGCTAGAGCAGCATTTAGATAGCATTAAGCTTGATGAAATGATTATTATTAAAACGGATTCAACGAAGATTAAGATCCATATCGAAAAAGAATAATTCAGATGAAGAATTTTGATTCCTATAGAATCATTAATATCATATTTGCAGGAGTAATTGGTCTGGTATTCATTTACTCCTGTCTTTTTTCACCAGATGGAGGTAAGCATTTAATACCCTCTTTCTATACCGATATAACAGGTGATGCCAGTCCATCTTTGGGACTATCAAGAGCATTCTCAGCTCTTATTAGAGGGCAACTTGGTCTAGCCTCGCGACTTAACCCTCATGCCTCTAAAATATTTGCATTCTTCTGTTTTCAATTCCTTTTCCGATTAGTTTCACTTAGGGTAGATCGTATAAGTCTTGTTAATAGGAAAACATGGATTCGGATTGATATCGTATTATCGATTTTTTTATTCCTGATTGCTTTTTATCCACTCATAATATTTACATTAGTAACCGATTGGAATATGTTTTATGTCTGAAGATAACTTTAGGCTTAGAATAATCCATGTTAATGCTGAGTATTAAAATTGGTGTGTGAATTTTTGGTATCCATTATTAGTCTCTTAAATTTATGTTATTGGTGTTCCATATATGTTGTTATTGTTGGATATGGCTGTAAAATGGACTAATGAAAAAAGGAAAGAAGTTTGATTCCAAGCAGAAGCTTTTGATTCAGAGAAGAACATGTATGATAAGTTACCTGCAAGGCGAAAAAAGAAAAACCAAACTAAGATTGAAAGACATAAGTATAAATATTGAAAAGAAACTGAGAGCTCCGAAAAGATTTTGTTTTGCCAACGCTCTTCTGCCCTTTGGGACAGTTAGGATAGCCAACGCACATTGCACACATTTGTAAATCGCACGAGCCAACACGCAGCCCCAAATTTGCAAAAGAGTGCAATTTTTCCTTACCTTCAAGTCCCATTCAAACTGTTGAGTTATGAGTAAACGAATTTTTGCTATTGGAGATATTCACGGATGTTTCGATTCATTAAAAGAATTGGTGGAAAATAAAATCCAACTACAAAAAAGCGATAAACTTATTTTACTCGGTGATTATATCGACAGAGGAGATAAAAGCAAGGAGGTTGTTGATTATATAATTGAACTACAGGAAAAAGGATTTGACATTATACCTCTAATGGGAAATCATGAAGCAATGTTACTTGATGCTTTCGAAAATAAAAAGAATGTTTCAAAGTGGATTCAAAACGGAGGCAATGAAACACTAAAAAGTTTTGAAATTACTTCCATTAAAAATATCAACCCTAAATATCTAAAGTTCTTCAAGGAATTGAAATACTATTATTCATTGGGTGAGTACCTATTTGTACATGCTGGTTTTAACGATAATGTAGTTAACCCTTTTACCGATTTCTATTCAATGCTTTGGAAATGCAAAGAGTCCTATAATAACCCTTTACTAACAGATAAAACAATAGTTCATGGACATAATCCAATAAGTGTATCTAAATGTAATGATAGAATACAGTCTAAACCTAGAGTGATTAATATTGATACAGGTTGTGTATATCACGATAAAGATGATTTTGGAAGACTTACAGCATATGAATGTAATACTGGAAGAATACTTTTTGTTTGAAATGATTTTATAAGTATATTTGCAATTCGCGAATCGCGAACTAATGATAACGATTATGAAGAAGCATAATGGAATGCGTCCACAAGACATTGTAGTTCTACTGAAGATTATTTCAATAAGAGACGATGATTGGCGTAATATAGATATTGCTAATGCTATTGGAATAAGTCCTTCTGAAGTTTCCGAAGCACTGAATAGATGTAAAATTGCAAAACTTATTGATAGTAAGAAAAGAAAAGTTAATACGACTTCTTTTACTGAGTTTTTGATTTATGGATTAAAATATGTTTTCCCTACTGAGCCAGGAGCTATTGTAAAAGGAATCCCTACTGCTCATTCTGCTTCGCCGATAAAAGAACATATTTCATCTGATGCTGATGTTTATGTATGGTCTAATGCTAGAGGTACTCATAGAGGTCAAGCAATTGAGCCATTATATAAATCCTTGCCTCAAATAGTTCAAGAAGATAAATTATTCTATGAACTATTAATCATCGTAGATACTATTCGAGTTGGGCGAGTTCGAGAAATAAAAATTGCAATCGAAGAATTAAACAAACGCTTAAAAAATGCCTAGTACAAATATTCTAATGCTACAAACTGTTGCAAATGGTTTGGGAGATTTACGAGATGAAATGGTATTTGTTGGAGGTGTAGTTGCAGAACTTTATGCCGATAATCCAGCAGCTTCCGAGATAAGACCAACACTCGATGTTGATTGTGTAATTGAAATTGGGTCAAGGCTAGCCTTTGCTAAGCTTGAAGAAAACCTAAGAGCTTTAGGCTTTTCAAACGATATTTCAAAAGATGCACCCATTTGCAGATGGATATACAATGACATTAAAGTTGATGTAATGCCAACCGATTCAACAGTGCTAGGATTTAGCAACAGATGGTATGAAGAAGGAATTGAAAACAAAATAGCAAAGATGCTCCCCGACGGAACCGAAGTATTTGTATTTCCACCAGAGTATTATTTAGCGGCAAAATTTGAAGCGCATAATGGACGTGGTGGAAACGATTTAAGACAAAGCCACGATTTTGAAGATATAATCTACATTCTGGATAATTGTCCTGACAGCTTCGATAATATTAACAGTTCCAACCAGAGCGTTAAAAGCTATCTGAAAGAAGAGTGTATTAGCCTATTGAAGAATGAAGGTTTAACTGAAGGCATTGAAAGTGCTTTACCTTACGGCTCAGGAGAAGAAAGTACGGATATAATTTTGGAGTTGATTCAAAGTATTACTGGTGTTGAATAATGGAGAAAGAAAAGAAGACATATAAATTGCCTGAGGGGTGGATTGAAGTTACTTTAGATGAAATTGCTATTCTGTCTACAGGTAATACTCCATCAAAGAAGATTTCAAAATATTATGGTGGTGATTTCCCTTTTTATAAACCTTCTGATTTAAATACTGGAATTGTGTCTAGTGTAAATGAAACACTCACAGAAGCAGGCAAAAGTGTTGCTAGAATAATACCGAGGAATAGCATTCTCGTAACGAGTATTGGAGCAACAATTGGCAAAACTGGATTGGTAAAAAAAGCAGGTGCATTTAACCAACAAATAAATGCCATTATCCCAATTTTATCTTTGCCCTTGTTTTATTATTATCAAATACTCGGAGGCGAATTTCAAAGAAAAATAATTGAAAATTCTTCTGCAACGACAGTTCCAATTATCAATAAGTCTAAGTTTGGAAAACTAACATTGAAGTTACCACCACTTATAGAACAACAAAGAATTGTTTTAAAAATCGAATCACTTTTTAGCGAACTTGACCAAGCTGAAAAAGGATTGCAGAAATCAAAACAGCAATTGGAGATTTATAGGCAAGCTTTGTTGAAAAAAGCATTCACAGGAGGGCTTAGTAAAAAATGTAGAAATGAGAATATAAAAAAGGGAAATAATAATGCTGGGGAATTGCCTAGCAGTTGGAACTATCAGAAAATAATTAATCTTACCAGTTTTGTGGGAAGCGGTTCTACTCCTAAAGGAGGAAGAAATATCTATATAGAAGATGGCATTCCATTTATAAGAAGTCAAAATATTTTGGTTAATAGATTTGTTCAAGATGATTTGGTATTTATCTCATCAGATATTCATGACAAGATGAAACGTACACAGATAAAACCAAAAGATGTTCTTCTTAATATTACAGGAGCTTCAATTGGAAGAAGTGCGTATATTCCTAAAAGCTTTATTGACGGCAATGTAAACCAACATGTTTGTATTATTAGAATTAATCCTGAATTAATTCAGTACAAATATTTGACTTTCTTTCTAAATTCTCCTGAGGCTCAACTTAAAATAATGCAAATTAATAAGGGGGTTACGAGAGAAGCACTGAATCTTTCTCAAATTAAAGAATTCAAAGTGCCAATATGCGATATTCATGAACAAGGTGTTATTATACAAATTTTGGAATCAGAATTAACCCTAATTGACAACCTCTCAAATACAATAGATAAAAGCTTTAAAGAGATTGTGTCTTTAAGGCATTCAATATTGAAAAGAGCATTTGAAGGAAAACTTGTACAACAAGATATTACAGAAGAGTCTGTTCAAAAATTATTGGAATCAATTAAAAGAGAAAAGATTGAATATTTGAAAGCTCAAAAAGAAGCATTGCTACAAAAACCAAAAAGAAACTATTTTATGTATACTGATAAAACTGTTTGGCAAATTTTAAGCAGTACTGGAATAGCCATACGAACTGCTGAATTATGGAAAGATTCAAAACACAAAAACGATATTGATGCATTTTATGCAGAAGTTAAGGAATTAGTTGATTCTGGAAAAGTTATTGAGGAAAAAAGGGAAGGCAAAGTTTCGTTTTTAAAAGCTAAGTAAGATGCGAATAGATAAAGTACATATTGAGGATTTTAAAAACCTCCAAGATTTTCAAATTGATTTGGATGAAAGAGAAATGAAAACGGTTCTTCTCGGTCAAAACGCTACAGGTAAATCAAATTTCTTTGAGGCTCTAATCTTAATTTTTAAGCATCTCGATTTAAGCACAGAAAAAAAAAGAGATTATCCCCCATTCAATTACTGCATTGAATATCGAATTGGAAGAGATAATAATCATTCCATAACAATTAACTATAAAAACCGACAGTATAATATTAAAGTAGATGGAGTTAAAGTTAAGACTTTAAAATCCTTTTTTTCTGATGAAGGAAAAGCTCTATATCAGCCAAAGTACGTTTTTACTTATTATTCTGGTTTAAGCAATAAACTAAAAGAGTTATTCTGGGACCATCAAAAGAATTTCTACGATAAAATTATAAAACCTGATTTTAAAGAAGAAAATCTTGAAAGTTTAAGAAAGTTATTTTACGTTCAATTAGTACATTCTTATTTTGTATTGCTAGCATATTTCTCTTTCGAGAAGGAAGAAAAAGAATCTATTGAATTTCTTACGAATGTGTTAAATATCATTGATATTGAATCTGTTCTCTTTGTACTTAAAATGCCCGATTGGGCTAAAAACCGAATAAAGGAAAATCCTAATGATATTTTTTGGACAGCAGATGGTTTGGTTCGAAAATTTTTAGAAATACTTTGGGATAATTCTCTTGCACCAATTTATGATACAGAAAGAAAAAGAATAGATTTTGATGATTATGAATCTCAGGATAGGTTGTATTTATTCGTTAAAACAAAATCGTGCCTACAAAAAATATCTAGTTTCTATTCTGGTAATACAGATTTCTTTAAAGCTCTTGAAAGTACATATATATCAAAGATGATAGAAGAAGTTCGGATTAGAGTAAAAAAGAAAGATATTAAAGAAGGAATTATTTTTAAAGAATTGAGTGAAGGAGAACAACAGTTACTTACCGTATTAGGCTTGTTGAAATTCACAAAGGATGAAGATTCTTTAATATTACTCGATGAACCTGATACACATTTAAATCCTGTATGGAAATGGAAATACTTGGATTATTTGGAGAGTGTTGTCAACAGACCTGAATCAACTCAAATTATTATTAACACTCACGACCCATTAGTTATAGGAAATCTAAGAAAAGAAGAAGTAAGGGTATTCAAAAATGAAGGAGGAAAAACAATAACAGAAGAACCCGATATTGACCCAAGGGGATTGGGCGTTGAGGGAATATTGACAAGTGAATTATTTGGGCTTCCAACCATTATTGATTCTCACACTAATTCGATGTTAGAAAAACGTAATGAACTGCTTCTTAAGCAACAGAAACAGAATTTGACAGAGGACGATAAAGAAGAATTGAATATCATATTTAAAGAACTTGAAGAACTGGGAATATCAAAAACTTTTAGAGACCCAATGTATCAACGATTTATTATAGCATTTAAAGAAAAAAATAAAATACCTAACAAGGACAGATATTCCAAACATGAGATAGAAGAGCAAAACAAGTTAGCTTTTGAAATTTTGAAAGATTTAGAAAAGGAGGACGCAAAATGATTTACATAGACCGCACTGGCTTTACTCCTAATGCTGCTTGGTTGTTAAAAGCAGATAATATTACGACGGAGCTTTTAGAAGCTGAAACAAAAGAAAAAAAGCATGAAATAATTGATGCAAATCAGAGGCTTTGGGGAGAGTTAAAGGATGTGTTAATGGAATTATCACATCAGAAATGTTGGTATTCTGAGGCAAAAGACACTTTCTCATATTATCATGTTGACCATTTCAGACCGAAAAAGAAAGCAGTAGGAGTTGATAAAAAAGATAAAGGAGGATATTGGTGGCTAGCATTTAACTGGACAAATTATCGTATTTCTGGAGCAGTTGGAAATGTAAATAAACGAGACAAATTTGCGGTCTATCGAAACAAAGCGAATGAACCAGAGGAAACATGGGAAGATGAAACAATATATTTGCTTGACCCTTGCAACCAATTCGACCCAATAAAACTTACATTTAACTCAAATGGGGAAGCTAGGTCTTTATATCCATCTGGGTTTCATCTCGAACAAGCGAAATATACAATTACTGAATTAAAATTGAATTATAAAAAACTGAAAGAAGCTAGAAAAAAAATCTGGGTAGACTGCTCTTTAATAATTGGAGAATTAACAAACTTACTTGATGCTGAAGGTAAAAATCCAAGTGCAACACGAAGAGGAAAGATGGAAGTGCTGTTTAAACAATTGAAGGAATTCACCAGATGTTCTTCTGAATTTTCAGCGACAGCAAGGGCTTGTTTGAAAAGCACAGGTATTGATTGGGCAATTAGTATTGCCGCTTAAATATACAAACATGACATCAACAGGTAATATCGTACAAAAAATATGGTCGTTTTGCGACACACTCAGAGATGACGGTCTAGGCTACACTGATTATCTAGAGCAGCTAACATATTTGCTATTTCTAAAAATGGCTGATGAAAATAGTGGCAAACATAAACTGCCAGATAATTGTAATTGGCAATGTTTAATTGATGCAAGTAAATTAGAAATTGGTGGTGTTTACGAAGAAATTTTACAAAAACTCTCGGAGTCAGGAGGAATGTTAGAAAAGATTTTTGCTAGTGCAAAAAACAAAATTCATGACTCCATAAAACTTCAGCGTTTAATTAAATTAATTGATGAAGAGGACTGGACATCGACTGAATACGACATTAAAGGTGAGATTTACGAGTCACTATTACAGAAAAATGCTGAAAGTAGTGGAGCAGGTCAATACTTTACGCCAAGACCAGTAATTGCTGCAATGGTGGAATGCACTAATCCAAAAGAAACTGAAAGAATTTCTGACCCATCTTGTGGTACTGGGGGATTCTTCTTAGGAGTGCTTGATTATTTCAAGAAGAATAGAATAAAAATTACTGACCATATTAAATTTGATATGTTTAAAGGTTGGGAAATTGAGAAATCTACTGCTCGTCTTTGTCTAATGAATCTGTTTTTGCACGGTGTAGGCGATTTGAAAGAAACACCAGATATTGAAGTTACAGACAGCTTAAAGCGTGGTAAAATTGGAAAAGTCGAGGACTCTGAAAAAGTAGATATTATTCTTGCCAATCCACCTTTTGGTATCAGTAGTAGCGACATTCCAACAAGAGATAAAAAACAAGCAGATAAAGATGGTTACTTTCTTCGTGAAGATTTTTGGGTTACCACAAGTAATAAGCAATTGGCATTTTTACAGCACATTGCAACCATGCTTAAAGAAAAAGGGCGTGCTGCAGTTGTTCTTCCTGATAATGTTTTGTTTGAAGGTGGTGCAGGAGAAGCTATACGTAAAAAGCTTCTGGAAGAAACCAATTTGCATACAATCTTAAGACTTCCAACCGGAATTTTCTACGCACAAGGTGTAAAAGCAAATGTTCTGTTTTTTGAAAATCGAAAAAAAACAAAAGCACCTTCAACCAAAGAAGTATGGTATTACGATTACCGAACAAACGTTAGACATACACCAAAGAAAAGCCCATTACGAATTGAAAATTTAGAAGATTTTGTCAATTGCTTTCAAGCCAATGACAGAAGAAACAGGAAAGAGACTTGGAGCAAAGAAAATGAGGATGGTCGTTGGCGTAAATATTCGTACAAAGAACTAACTGCAAGAGACAAAACGAACCTTGATATTTTCTGGTTAAAGGATGAAAAATTAATTGATTTAGAAAATCTCCCTGAACCTGAAATATTACTGGATGAAATAATAGAAAACGTAGAGAGTGCCTTGGCAAGTTTTAAAACTATTAAGAAAAACATAGAATGATAGCCAACGCACACAGCCAAGCACATTTGCAATTACACACAAGCCAACACACAACCAAAAATTGCAAAAGAGCTTATCTGCTTGCCAACTCTTTATGCTG
>JADGEF010000004.1:0-10832 GCA_016744515.1 Marinifilaceae bacterium
TTCGACATTGGTAATATTACACTGCGTTGAAATATGCACCTCTACTCCAATAGAACGAGCATATAGAATTACTGATACATCTGCAGCAATAATGGCAGTCACCTCATTCTCCTTTGCTGAATCAATTACCTCGTGCATCAGGTTAATTTCATTATCATACAAAACCGTATTCACAGTCAAGTAAGTCTTCACGCCATTCTCTTTACAAATCTTTACGATCTCACGAAGATCATCTTTTGTGAAGTTATTCGACGATCGGGCACGCATGTTCAATTGCTCAATACCAAAATAAATGGAATTAGCTCCTCCCTGAATAGCAGCCATTAAGGATTCGTACGATCCAACGGGTGCCATTAACTCTATATCTGTACGCTTCATGAATTTTTTAATATGAACTATCAAGCTTTACACTTGATTTGTTGTGAAAAAGTAGTCATGAGAATTCTGTATTTCATCAATCCCTTTTAGTTAAATTTCCTTAATCAGAGCCCAATGCTGCTAGTAACAATTAGATCTATTTAAGCTGCTGAATTCCTGATTTTCAGCAAAAGTAATCTTTATCGGGCACTCATGCAATATATTAAAAGAAAGACAGGTCTTTTATTTTCACGTAAAGCTCACTACTATATTTGCTTAAAGCCTACAAATAATGTATTTTCGCCAAAAGCTATTATTGATTCACGGGATTATCATCTTCCTTATTCACATTCGTTGAAATTTATTATAGGAAATAACCCCACTTTCGTGCGATATAACGGAACCTTATTGAAATATATTCGTCCAAATACATAGGACATATATCTTCACTATTGTTTTTTACTGATAGCTTTTAGATTTGTTTTTAAAAATGACTTTTAAGATAGTAAGACTTTCTCCTTAAATTCTCTAGATGAATAGCCTCTTAGTTTCAACACAACTCGTTTATTATTAAAACAATTTATTAACAAACAGTTTCAGATATTCTGGCTAAATCGAACAAGAATAGCGATTTATTATCTGACGAGTAATTGAATACATTTACAACTAAAAACATGTTTTTTTGATGAAATATAAAGTTTATACACAAAAAACCTTTAAAAATATCCTTCAGATGCAGAAACTGACAACTGCACAGATATTTGACATTGAGGTTTTGGGAGAAATTTTCCCCTTTAAAGTAAACAACTATGTGATTGATGAGTTAATAAATTGGGAGAACTTCAGCGAGGACTCCATTTTTCGCCTGACCTTTCCACAAAAAGGTATGCTTTCGACAAAACATTTCGATAAGATGGCGCAGCTGATACAAGCTAAAGCATCTTCAAAAGAAATTACTAAACTATCAAACGAAATCAGATTAACCCTAAACCCTAACCCATCGGGACAGGCAAATAACTTACCTGAGTTAAATGGAGAAAAGTTGATGGGTGCTCAGCATAAATACAAAGAAACCATGTTGTTTTTCCCTACACAGGGACAAACCTGCCATGCCTACTGTACTTTTTGTTTTCGGTGGCCACAGTTTACGAACTTAGAAGGGCTCAAATTTGCAATGAAAGAAATTGATCTTATCATTGCTTACCTAAAAGAACATACGGAAATTACCGACTTATTATTTACTGGTGGTGATCCTATGATTATGAAATCAAGAGTCTTCAAAGCATATATCGATGCAGTTCTGGAAGCTGATTTACCAAACCTTAAAACCATACGTATTGGTTCAAAAACATTAGCTTACTGGCCATATAGATATACTAAGGATAACGATGCGCAGGAACTTCTCAATGTGTTTAAATCGATTACCGATGCCGGGCTTAGCTTATCACTTATGGCTCACTTCAATCATATTAGTGAATTGAAAACTGCTGCTGTTGATCTTGCAACTAAAGCTATTCGCAAAACAGGTGCGGTTATCAGAACACAATCGCCATTGTTAAAACACTTGAATGACGATGCTGACATGTGGGCTAATATGTGGCGTAAACAAGTAGATATGGGTATGATTCCTTACTATATGTTTATGGCTCGTGAAACAGGTGCACAAGAATACTTTGGGTTAACTCTTGAAGAGGCTTGGAACATTTTCCGCGATGCTTATTCTCAGGTAAGTGGTATTTGTCGTACTGTACGAGGGCCAGTTATGTCGGCAGATCCTGGAAAGATTCAGGTTTTAGGTATTACTGAGATTAATGGCGAAAAGCAATACGCTCTTAATTTCTTGCAAGGACGAAATCCTAAATGGGTAGGACAACCCTTCTTTGCAAAATACAACGATAAAGCACTCTGGATAAGCGATCTTGAACCTGCATTTACAGATAAGTTCATGTTCGAAGACTAGTACCAAAATAACATCAAAACTTATCTTATAAAACAGAAAGCCATCGCTCTTTATAGAACGATGGCTTTTATATTTTCAGGCTATTTCCTTTCTACTCCTTATTATCCTCTTCCTTTAGCTCAACAATTTCAGGAGCAATCATATAATATTCCACATAATCTTGTATTCTCACATTCATCTCTGTAGTAAAAACAATACGCTGAGCGTCAGGTGTACTTGTGGTCAGCCTATCTATTTGAGATGTAATTTCATGCTTAAACACAGCGTATCCATCGTCGACAATATACATTTTTAAACCATTCAAGTTCATTCCCGAATTGGAATAAAGTTCATTTAAGAATTTAGCTGGTCCAATTAGCACATCGCAACCGGCATAAACTCTGTCGCGTTGCTTAAGCATATGCTCACCCTGAAAAACGGCAAATATACGTAAGCTGGTATCCTCAGTTAATAAATCGAACTGCGCTTTCATAGCCTCTGCTTTGGCTCTATCTTCCACAACAATTAAAGCTCTAGGAACATCGTTCAAAGCTTCTTTTAATTGCTGAATAACGGCAATAACAATGGCAGTAGTTTTACCTGATTGCTCAGGCGCAATAAAGAGGCAATCACGCCCACTTTTCATCTTACCAATTGTCTTTTTTTGTATAGGTGTCGGCTTTTCAAAACCCTCTTGTTCGAGGGCAGTAGTTAGCTGTTCGTCGAGTTTCTTTAAAAACATATCTTCTAGTTAATCCGAATCATTAGGCCACAAAGATGCGAATTATCCCTAGTAAAGAGAAATTTAGGGTGAATTATAACAGGGCAAACACAATAAGTGAGCTTTATAAGAGCAGATGGCAAATAGAAATATTTTTTAGAGAGATAAAACAACGACTTCACATTAAGTCATTTATTGGAACAACAGAAAATGCAGTGATGATACAAATATGGACAGCCATGATTACCATACTTATCCTAAAAAGAAAATCAAAAACAGTTATTAGAAGAAAATTAACAAGCCCAGAGCAAGCTCACGAGGTATTTAATGGCATCTCACCTTCGTGAGATAAGCATTTTAAGAGGCAAGCCTCTCCCACATTAAGAAAATACGCTTTTATAAAAGCGTTATAAAAACCTAAGGTTTTCAGACTTTCCCCTTTTACCCCCGCAGCAGGCTGTGAGGAATTCTTTTAGAGTAAGTATAGATTTCCGATTTCTATACTTTTAAATGTGGATACTCTTCGTTTTACTATCAACTATTTCGAAACTTTGTCCTGTCAAATTAAAACATAAAGACAATGAAAAAAATCATTATTTATCTGTTTCTATCAATTCCACTATTTACGATAGCACAGACTAAAGAGAGTTACAATTCATGGAACTCTTTAATCGTTGATTATAAATTAAACGATAATTTTTATCTTAAAAATGAAGCCCATTTTAGACGTACCCATTTCCTTTCGGACTGGCAACAGATACTAATACGACCCTCATTTCATTACAAATACAATGAAACCGTTGATTTTTCTGTTGGATACACATACTCTAAAAACTTTAGGGATATACACAATTTTAATGAAAATGGTCTTTGGCAACAGGTAATGCTTTTGCATAAGTCCGACAAATCTTCATTCAAACATCGTTTTCGATTAGAACAGCGTTTTATAGATAAAGTGGTTCAGATACCCAACAACACTTATAAAATAGACGGAACCAATTTTAAAATGCGTTTCCGTTACCGTTTTACTTGGAGTATGCCATTGCTTAAGGTCAATAAAGACAAAAGTATAGGGATAACAGCTTTCGATGAAATATGGCTCAATACAGGACGGGGTATCACTCCTAAAAGTCTCAACCAGAATTGGTTTTACACAGGACTTTCATATCCCTTGTCTAAAAAAACTTCAATAGGTTTAGGCTATATAAATACTTATATACCTAAAGGGAATAATAATTTTAACAGCAACCACATACTGCAAACTACATTAAAATATCACATATAATATAATACTGAAAAAAATGAAGACAAGAACAATAATAACAATCGCCCTATTTGCAATGGCTGTAATAACAGTTTCATGTAAAAGTCAGAAATATAAAGCAAAAGATGAAGTTTCTTCTGTTCATAAAGAAAAACTACATTGGAGCTATCAAGGAGAAACAGGACCAGAACACTGGGCTGAATTTGAAAAAGACTCCGATTGTGGAGGAAACCACCAATCACCTATTAATATAATAAGTACAGATGCAGAAGTCGATAATACCTTAAAAGGATTGGATACTCACTATGCAGCTAATACAAAAATTCACGAAGTGGTGAACAACGGACATTCCATTCAATATAATTTTGAATCTGGAAATTATTTGAACTATAAAGGTGATAGATATAATCTAAAGCAAATACATTTTCATGAAGCTTCAGAACATACTATAGACGGTATTCGTTATCCAATGGTTATTCATATGGTGCATGTAAGTAATAAAAATCAGTTTGTGGTACTTGCCGTAATGGTAAAAGAAGGAGAGAACAGTGCTCCGTTCAAATTTTTAGAGAACTACCTTCCTTTAGTAAAAGGACAAACAAAACCAATCAATGCTTCATTCGATTTAAATAAGATCCTACCAAAAGACAAGGGCTATTTTAATTATGTAGGTTCTTTAACTACACCTCCTTGTACCGAAGGAGTCAACTGGTTTGTCTTTAAAAGTCCGATTACTATATCATCAGGACAGGTAAAAGAATTGCAAAAAATAATGCCTCTAAATAATTATCGAAATGAGCAAGCTTTAAATGGTCGTATAATAAAGAAAACCAGGTAATTACAATTTAATATTTTTATTAGTAATAAGAGTATAACATTTGTATGGTTTTTTGACATAAAATTGTATTTTTGACCTGCGAATTTTGATACAGATATCAAAATTCACAGGTCTTTTTTATGGAAATAAACTACAATATAATAAGTACAATAGATATTCTTGGCATGGTACAGGGGCTCCTTTTTGGGACTATGCTTTTATGGCTGCATTCCAAAAAGAGTAAACCAACCTTTTATTTAGGCTTGTTTATTTTATTATTTTCATTAGAACCTATTCCCTATATCTTAAACGATCTAGGTTTGTTGCAAGAATATCCTAGGTTAGAGTTATTGCCCGTTCATTTTTATTTTTCAGCTTATCCGTTATTCTATATTTATATTCAGAAGATCTCGGTTCTCAACAGTAAAAACCCAAGTTATTGGACATTGATACCTGGATTAGTAGAAATTACTGCCGGCATTGTAATTTTCTTTCTTCCTATTGCCACAAAATTAGATTTAAAATCATCTTCTTATGCCATTATTTATTTTGTTTTGGGGCTTGGGTACTCTATATTTATTGGAGTGTTAATTATTCGTTGGATTTTACGACATCAACGAGAAGTTGGAAATCAGTTTTCTCAAATTCTAGGTAGAGAATTAAATTGGGTCAAGTTGTTCACATATGCAAGTATTGGGTTTCAGTTATTTCTACTTGTGAATTTTTTTACGAACAATATATATTGGTACTATTCAATAACAGTATTTAACATTATCCTTATCTACTGGGTTTCTTTTAAAGGCATTACACAAGAGAATATTGTTTCGCTTTACTTAAGTTTCCCTAAATGGAATGAAACTTTTTCTGTTAAAAATGAACAAAAGGCTATCGTTTCTGCTAAAGAAACTGTCATTGTTCCTTCAAGCAAAAAACCAGAATTTATGACTAGAAAGGATATGTTGGAGGTAATAAAAACGGTTGAAGACTATATTATCAATTCGAAATGTTATGCAAAGAGTGACCTTACGATTGTTGATATTACAGAAGCTACCAATATTCAGCCCAAACGTATTTCCCACTCCTTGAATAAACAAAAAGGTGTTAATTTCAACAATTACATAAATAAATTCAGGATTGAAAAGGCTAAAGAGTTATTTAAAGATAACTCAGCTAAAAATTTATCCGTTGAAGGTATAGGTATAGAAGCGGGATTCCATTCCAAGGCTACCTTTTATTCTTCTTTTAAAAAATTTGAAGGTTGCACCCCTGCAAGCTATAGAAACTCTTAAAACATATTAGAATTGCTAATAAATCCAATAACCTCGGGATAGCATAATCTCATTACTTCTAACATCAGTAGCAAGCTGACCTAAGCAAATTCCATTATCTGCAACAAATGCTGAAACAATTGCCCTATTTTGATTAGTAATAATTCATAATGTTTATATATATTTACATACCTGTTAAATACAATATTGCATAATACAAATTCTGAATAATCAAATTATGATTCGAAACTTTACCCTATTGCTATTCCTTATTGCAACTATTTCGCTAAATGCACAGAACATAAACATTCCCGATGCCAATTTTAAAAAAGCACTGGTTGATAATACAAAGATAAATACCGATGGTGATGAGGAAATTTCGGAAAGTGAGGCGGCGGCTTTTACAGGAAGGATAGATGTTAGTAGGAAAGAAATATTAGACCTTAGTGGAATAGAATTTCTCACAAACATAACAGAATTAGATTGCTCATGGAACAAACTCACAAGCTTAGATGTGAGCAATAATATTGCTTTAACAAACTTAAGATGCTACCAAAACGGTATTACAAGTTTAGATGTAAACATAAATATTGCACTAACAGAATTAAGTTGCGCATATAACAATTTAACTAGCTTAAATGTGAGCAATAATATCGCATTAACAAGTTTAGGTTGCACTGGTAACCATCTCACTAGCTTAGATGTTAGAACAAATATTGTTTTAACAAACTTATACTGCAACCGTAACAATATCACAGTCTTAGATGTGAGCAATAATCTCAAATTAACACATTTAGGTTATAATTATAACGATTTGACAAGCTTAGATGTGAGCAATAATACCGCATTAACAAACTTATACTGCAGCGGTAACGATCTTACTGCATTAGATGTGAGCAATAATACCGCATTAACAAACTTATACTGCGATCGTAACGATCTTACTGCATTAGATGTGAGCAATAATACCGCATTAACAAACTTATACTGCGATCGTAACGATCTTACTGCATTAGATGTGAGCAATAATACCGCATTAATAAACTTAAACTGCGGTGGTAACGATCTTACTTCATTAGATGTGAGTAGCAATACTGCATTAACAAACTTTAAGTGCAATGATAACAAGTTGCTTTTATCTGGATTATTTAAAATAAAGGAACAGTACAGCGAACTAAGTTATACATCAACTAAAAAAATATTTTCGCCTATTGAGGAATCAAGTGGTGTTGAAATAGATTATTCATCAGAAGCTTTAATAAATGGAGCAGAAACTGTTTTCACCTGGCACGACTTCAATAATAATGTAGTTGATGGAACTGTTGTAAGTAAGACAGGAACGGGAGTTTATAAATTTCAGAAGAAAGGAGTCTATTATTGTAAGATGACCAATGAGACTTTTCCTGAAACAAAATTCACAACAGAATTTATTTATATTAACTACAGTGCGATAATACATATTCCTGATGCCAATTTTAAAAAAGCATTGGTTGATAACACTTCAATCAACACCAATGGAGATGGCGAAATTTCGGGAAGAGAAGCGGTTACTTTTACGGGGCAAATAGATCTTCGAGACAGAAACATATCTGATCTTACAGGGATTGAACAATTTGTCAACATTACAACATTGTCGTGTCATGGAAATCAATTAACGAACTTAGATATTAGCAATAATACGAAAATTACAAAACTTTGGTGCTCCAACAATAAGTTAAGTAGTATAGATTTGAGCAAGAATACAGAAATTACAAAACTTTGGTGCTACAACAACAAACTAAATAATTTAGATCTCCCCAAGAATATTAAAATTCTCAATTGCAGTAACAATCAATTAAGCAGTTTAGATTTAAGTAAGAATACTGCAATTACAGATCTTCGTTGCGACCATAATCAAATTAACAATCTAAACATAACTGCTAATACAGCAATCACTTACATTGTTTGTGGAAACAATCAATTAACAAGTTTAGATTTAAGCAAGAATACGGCAATTAAGTCACTTAGTTGTAATAGCAATCAATTAAGCAGTTTAGATATAACTCAAAATACTGAAATTGAATTTCTTTATTGCAATAACAACCAATTAAGCAAATTGGATCTGACAAACAATCCTGCAATTACATACTACTTTAGATCCAGTGATAATAAATTCCCTTTTTCAGAATTACAAATAATTAAAAATAACTATCCTAATCTCAGTTATAATTCTTCAAAAAAAATATTTCCAGCTATTACAGTGTTTGAAAATTTTGAAATAAATTATTCAACAGAAGCTGTAATAGATGGCACCGAAACTGTGTTCACATGGTATGATTTAAATGATAATATAGTTGACAATACTGTTATAAGTAAAACAGGAACTGGATTATATAATTTTTTAAAACCAGGAATTTTTTATTGTAAAATGACAAATGAAACTTTCCCTAGACTAGAACTGACAACAGAATCCATTACGATTAAAAACGATGAAACAATCGAAATCTCGGATTCCAGTTTCAAAAAAGAATTAATAGAGAATTCTTTGATCAACACAAATGACGATGGCGAAATTTCAAAATTTGAAGCCGCTCTTATAAAAAGCCTAAACTTGAATAACAAGAATATTTCTGACCTTACAGGAATCGAATACTTCTATAATTTAAATACCTTAGAAATAGCAAGCAATAACATAAGTAATTTAGATCTAAGTGCAAATACAGCAATTTCAGAACTTGATTGTGATAACAATAATTTTCTTTTTTCAGACTTACTAAAAATTAAAGATTACTATTCTACACTTAGCTATACAACTACAAAAAAAATATTTTCACCAATCGAGGAGACTATTGGATTTGAGATTGATTATTCAAGCGAAGCACTAATAGATGGAAAAGAAACCATTTTTAAATGGTACGATAGCAATAATAATATACTTGATGAAACTGTTGTAAGCAAAACAGAAAACGGAGTTTATAGAATCCTAAAGTTAGGTGTCTATTATTGTAAGTTGACTAATGCAACTTTCCCTGATACTGAACTAACAACAAAAAACATTACAATTAAAGCTGGCGTCATTATCAACATTCCCGATGCCAATTTTAAAAAAGCATTGGTTGATAATACTGCAATTAATACCGATGGCGATGGGGAGATTTCGGAAAGTGAAGCTGCGGCTTTTACTGGAGAAATAAATGTACTGAGCAAGAGCATATCTGATCTGACTGGAATAGAACATTTTATTAATATTACTGAACTTAATTGCTCTAGTAACGAACTTACATCAATAGATGTTAGCAAAAATACGGCTTTAAATACCTTAAAATGCTATGATAATCAACTCACCCAATTAGATCTTAGCAACAATACGGCTTTAACTCTCTTAGATTGCAATGACAATCATTTTCCTCTTTCCGAGATAAATAAAGTCAAGTCTCAGTTTACAGGTTTAATCTACACATCAACAAAAAAAATATTCGAAGCTCTTAATAAATATTCAGGAAACAATATTGACTATTCTACCGAACAAATATTCGATGGAATTAACACAAGCTTTATCTGGTACAATACTAATGATGAGACTATTGATAAAACTTTTATAAAAGAAACTGAGACAAAAGGTATTTTCGAATTTTTACAGAGAGGGACTTACTATTGTACAATGGTAAATGCAACACTCACCACTTCCGAACTAAAAACAGAGAATATCAATATTTACAGTAATGATCCTATAGATATACCCGATGTCAATTTTAAAAAGGCATTGGTTGATAATACAGAGATTAATACCAATGGAGATGGGGAGATTTCGGTAAGTGAAGCCGCGGCTTTTACGGGAGAGATTAATGTAGAAGTAAAAGGCATTAAAGATCTGACTGGAATTGAACACTTGATCAATCTTACGAAACTAGAATGCTCAAGAAATCAACTAACAAGTTTAGATATCAGCAAAAACATACAACTAACCAGCTTAGAATGTGCACTTAATCAATTGACAAATTTGTATCTCGGCAACAACAATGAACTGACTAGTTTAAATTGTGCTAGTAACCAGTTGACAAGTTTAGATCTAAAGAATAATACAAAACTGACAGATCTTAATTGCTTTTACAATGATTTGTCCAGTTTAGAATTGAGCTCAAATATCATAAACCTGTATTGTCACATAAATAAGTTTCCTTTTTCAGAATTAGTTAAAATCAAACAAAAATATTCTGAACTAGCCTATGGACAATCTAAGAGAATATTTTCACAACAAAATAAAGAGGTGGGATTTAAAGTAGATTATTCCTCTGAAGTTTTAATAGAAAGTAATAATACCAAATTCAAATGGTATAAAGGCTTCCAAGAGACAACTATTGAAGATATTAGTGAAGATAACATAGGTGTTTTTAAATTCTTAAAAGAGGGCACTTATTATTGCGAAATGACTAATGCAAGCTTTCCTGGCTTAACAATTAGAACAAATAAAATTAATATTTCACAAC
>JADGEF010000004.1:10932-18883 GCA_016744515.1 Marinifilaceae bacterium
AATACAAATATTACAGACCTTGATTGCGACTATAATCTATTCCCTTTTTCTGAATTGCATAAAATCAAAAATAAGTATAGCGAACTTAGCTATTATTCTTCAAATAAAATATTTTCACCTATAGAGGAGACTGATGGTTTTGAGGTAGATTACTCAAGCGAGGCTTTAATAGATGGAAAAGAGACTGTGTTTACATGGTACGACATTAATGATAATGTAGTGGATGAAACTTTTGTAAGTAAAACGGATAATGGAATCTACAAGCTCCTAAAACTAGGCATTTATTATTGTAAGATGACAAATGAGACTTTTCCGGCTACAAAACTGACAACTGAATCTATTAGAATTGACAACAATAAAATAATCGAAATTCCCGATGCCAATTTCAAAAAAGCATTGGTCGATAATACATCAATCAATACAAATGGGGATACTGAAATTTCTGAATTTGAAGCGATACATACTACAGGACTGTATTTAGGCAATAATAACATATCTGATCTTACAGGAATAAAATACTTTTCGAGTTTAAAATCATTAAACGTAAAAGACAATCAACTAAGAAGTTTAGATCTGACTCAAAATACTGAAATCACATTCCTTCATTGCTACAAGAATAAAATAACAGATTTAGATTTAAGCAAGAATACGGCAATTACAGAACTTCAGTGTTACAATAATCAATTAAGTAATTTGGATCTGACAAACAATACAGCTATTACAATCCTTTATTGCTACAAGAATGAAATAACAAATTTGGATTTAAGCAAGAATACGGTAATTACAAAACTTATGTGTTACGATAATCAATTAAGTAATTTGGATCTGACAAACAATACAGCTATTACAATCCTTTATTGTCAAAGCAATAAATTAACAAATTTAGATTTAAGTAAGAATACGGCAATCACAGAGCTCAGTTGCAGAAGCAATCAATTAACGAATTTGGATCTGACAAACAATACAGCTATTACAATCCTTTATTGCCAAAGCAATAAATTGACAAATTTAGATTTAAGTAAGAATACGGCAATTAAACACCTTAATTGCAACGGAAATCAACTAACAAGCTTGGATCTGACAAACAATACAGATATTACAAGTCTTGATTGCGACAACAATCTATTCCCTTTTTCAGAATTACAAAGAATAAAAGAGCACTACCCAGAACTAGCCTATGATTCATACAAGCGTCTATTTTCATCAACAGACGAAATTTTAAATTATCAAATAGATTATTCATCAGAAGTATTAATTGATGGCAATGAAACCTCTTTTAAATGGTATAAATACAATTATTCCGAAGTAACTGCTGAGGATATTAAGGAAGATGGAAATGGCATGTTCACCTTTTTAAAAGAGGGCTCGTATCATTGCAAAATGACAAATACAAGCTTTCCTGGCTTAACAATTAAAACAAATAAAATCACAGTTTATAATAAAACTAACTTCTTAAATATTACTGATGCAAATTTCAAAAAAGCATTGGTCGATAATAGCTTAATCAACCTGGATGGAGATTCTGAAATTTCTGAATACGAAGCCGTTTCTTTTAAAGATGAACTGGATGTAAGCAATCTAAATATAGCAGATTTAGCAGGCATAGAATATTTTAAAAACATCACAAAACTAGCATGTAACAACAATCAAATTAGTGAGCTGAATCTTAATTGGAACTTAGAACTAAGAGAATTAAATGTTGATCAAAACCATTTGCCCCTTTCGGAGTTGAACAAGATAAAAGTAAAAAATCCTAAACTGATAGAAGTAGATAAATTATCAGCTGATTATTTATCAAGACAATTTGATGTTTTTGATGAAGTTAATGAAGAGGTAAACCATGAAATTGATTACTCTTTGGAAGCATCATTTGACGAAAATGAAACAACTTTTAAATGGACTACCGATTTAGGTATGAAAGATGCGGATGAAAGTGAAGTAAGTATGATTGAACCTGGTGTATTTAAATTTCTTAAAGAGGGGATTTATCATTGTGAAATGACAAATGCTGCATTCCCAGATATCTCTGTTACTACCAAAAGTGTAATTATATCAGAAATCGTAACTGGCATAGAAGATGTTTTAGAGTCGTCAACTCAAATTTATCCAAACCCTGTTGTAAGTGAAATGGTCGTGAAGTTTAAAAGTAGTGAAGAAAGAACTATTCGTATTTTCGACCTTCAAGGACGATTAAAACTGCAAGAGGAAACCTCGTCTACTTCAGAACGATTGAACCTTTCCGACTTTAAGAGTGGCATGTATCTTATGAAAGTTCAATCAGCTAGTGGATCTTTCACTTATAAGATTATAAAAAAGTAAGAGACACAAACTCATGAAATAGAAAAAGGCCATCGATAAATCGATGATCATCTTTAATATCTAAAAAGCAATGAGATGACTCATTCTCTGTATTTTGTTAATCAGATGATTTCTTTCTAAATTCATATCGGCTAGCTAAGTAATATGGCATCTAAAGCTAAACTCTGACGGGTCTGTTGACTCCGTCAGGTTTCAATCTAAACAAAACCTATCAGAGTCCGAAAGATCTGATAGAGTTAGAATTTAAACCTAAGCAATATGGCAACTAAAACCATTCCCTTAGAATCTGAATCTTGCTATCATATTTATAATAGAGGTATCAATCGGTGCGATCTATTTCGGGAAACTGATGACTTTAAGCACTTTTTAAGACTATATGAGAAATATATTGAACCTATTGCGGATACTTATGCGTGGGTGTTGATGCCTAATCATTTTCATTTGCTGATTAGAATAAAGACGGAGGAAGAAATCGGTATCTATAAAAATTTAAACTCTGACGGGTCTAACGACTCCCTCAAGTTTCAAACTAAACCAGACGAAAACCTATCAGAGTCCGAAGAACCTGATAGAGTTCGTATTAAAAAGCCAAGTCCTACAAAACACTTTTCACACCTTTTCAATTCTTACGCTAAATATATTAACAAGAAATATCAGCGCACGGGCTCTCTATTCGAACATCCATTCAGAAGGAAGCTAGTAGATGATGAAGCATATCTCAGACGATTAGTCTTGTATATTCACAATAACCCCATTCTCCATGGTTTTACTAATATGGCTATTGATTACCCTTGGAGTAGCTATCTAAGCTGTGTATCGTTGAAACCAACAAAGCTATTAAAGAACGAAGTTATTGGGTGGTTCGATGATGAAGCTAATTTTAAATATATGCATCAGCAGCATATCGATTTTATGATGTTGGAAGAATGGTTAGAAATCTAATTCTGATCATTACTTTTCAACTCTGACGGGTCTAACGACTCCGTCAGGTTTCAATCTAAACCTAATAGGATTGATGATCTTAAATAAAAAAACCTAACAGATTTATCTACATCGTGTAAATAAACCTGTCAAGCTTGAATATCTAAAAAACGATAAGATTACTTACTCAATCTCTCGTTTAGTTTTTTGATAATTTGCTTGGCGTCGCCAACAATTCCAAGGTCTGACACTTGGAAAATAGGTGCGTTCTTGTCTTTGTTGACTGCGATAATCAAATCAGAATCTTCCATACCAGCAACGTGCTGAATAGCTCCTGAAATACCGAAAGCAAAGTAAAGGTCGGGACGTACAGTTTTACCAGTCTGTCCCACTTGACGATCGTGCCCGATATAGCCCGCATCAACCATAGCACGAGAAGCTGAAACCTCAGCATCAAGCGTTGTAGCCAAAGCATCCATTGCTTCGAAACCTTCCTGATTACCAATACCACGACCACCCGATACTAATATCTTGGCTTCAGTAATATCGATTAAGTTGGTTTCTTCCTTAACGGTTCTAAGCAATTTCACCTTAATCTTAGAAGCATCGAAATCAACTTTGTAGTCAGTGATAATTCCTTTGCGGCTAGAATCAGCATCGATAGCAAACAAAACGCCTGGACGAACAGTTCCCATTTGTGGACGATGCTTTTTACAAACGATGGTTGCCATTAGATTACCACCAAAAGCAGGACGAGTCATCAATAACTCACGGTTTGCTCCTACTTCAATCTTGGTACAATCAGCAGTTAAACCTGTTCTAACACGAGCCGAAACACGAGGTCCCAAATCACGACCAATAGTCGTCGCTCCGATTAATACTGAATCTGGCTTTCTATCATTGATAATTTTGCAAATAGCTTGCGTATATGGCTCAGTTGTATAATCAGCCAATTCTGGCGCATCAACAACTAAAACCTCATCAGCACCAGCAGCAATTAGTCCTTTTGCTTTAGCAGCGATGTTATGCCCTAAAAGCATAGCATAAACCTTATCGTTTAATTCATCTGCCAATCGTCGTGCTTGTCCCAAAAGTTCCAATGCCACATTCTGAACAAGACCTTCGCGTTGCTCAACAAATACATATATGCCTTTGTAATCTTCTAACTTCATAATCAATTACGAATAATAATTACGAATGAATAATTACGAATTACGAGATATAGCTACTAATTATCAATTACAAATGGAAAACTCAATGCCTTTGCGTTTTCTCAATCAATAAAAGGATATAACTATTAATTCGTAATTCGTAATTGAAAATTCGTAATTAGATTTAGTTTAGAATGAATTTCTCTTTCATCTTGTTAATAATGATTCCAACAGCCTCGTCAGTATCTACCTCATAAAGTTCGCCAGCTGGTTTTAAACCACGAGCAAAAGCTTTGTGTACACTTGTTGGTGATCCCTTAAGACCCAAAAGTGTTTCATCAACGTCAATTTGATCTTTACCCCAAACTTCAACTTCTTTCTGGTAAGCATCAACAATACCGCCAACAGTCATGTAACGAGGGTTATTTGCCGATGAAAGAACCGTTACCACACAAGGTGCTTCTACCTCCAAAATTTGGTAACCGTCTTCGATATGACGTTTCATAGTGAATGTTTTATCACCGTCGAATTGTAGATCTTCAAGGTAAGATACCTGAGGTAAATCTAAGTGCTCAGCAATTTGAGGTCCCACTTGTGCTGTATCACCATCAATCGCCTGACGACCGGTAATCAAAAGGTCGAAATCAAGCTTTTTAAGCGCTCCTGCAAGAGCATATGATGTTGCAAGAGTATCTGCTCCTGCAAATTTTCTATCGGTTAAATGGATGGCTCTATCGGCTCCCATTGCAAATGCTTCGCGAAGAATCAAATCTGCTTGTGGAGGTCCCATTGTAATCACAGTAATGTGAGCACCCTTTTCTTCTTTTAACTGTAGCGCCATTTCCAAACCACCCTTATCATCAGGGTTTATAATACTTGGTACGCCTTCTCTGATTAGAGTTCCTGTTTTTGGATCAATTTTAATCTCAGTAGTGTCAGGAACCTGCTTTATACAGACAACTATTTTCATTTTTTCTTCTTTTAGTATCAAGTATCAAGATAATTAGTATCAAGAAAGATTACTATTACTCCACACCCAATTATTGATACCTAAAATTCTATTAATTCATCTATATCAATTAAATATATCTAGCAAGTTCATTTTATCTTACTACTTGATACTTTTCTTCTTGATACTTATTTAAGCATATTAGCTGAAATCACCATTTTTTGAACTTCAGAAGTTCCTTCGTAAATCTCAGTAATTTTAGCATCACGCATCATACGCTCAACTGGGTATTCGCGAGTGTAACCATAACCACCGTGCAATTGAACGGCTTTATTTGTTACCTCCATAGCTGTTTCGGCTGCGTAAAGCTTAGCCATAGCTGCATCAACAGAATATGCTATTTTATTATCTTTTTTGTAAGCCGCTTTGCGAACCAACATACGAGAAGCTTCTGTTTTTGTATTCATATCAGCCAACTGGAACTGCGTATTTTGGAAAGCAGAAATGGCACGACCAAACTGTTTTCTTTCCTTCACATATTTCACAGTCTCGTTAATAGCACCTTGAGCCAAACCTAAAGCCTGAGCAGCGATACCAATACGACCACCATCAAGGGTTTTCATAGCAACACCAAAACCTTTGCTCAATTTCCCAAGCATATTTGTTTTAGGAAGTACGCAGTTTTCGAAGATTAGCTCACAGGTAGCAGAACCTCTAATACCCATTTTCTTCTCTTTTTTACCAATAGAGAAACCTGGCGTGTCTTTTTCAATGATGAAAGCTGTGATACCACGAGTTCCCTGAGACTTATCGGTCATTGCGAAAATCACATAAACATGTGCATATTCAGCATTGGTAATAAAAATCTTAGATCCATTAATAATATAGTTATCACCATCTTCAATAGCAGTAGTTTGCTGACCAGCAGCATCAGTACCCGCATTTGGCTCGGTTAAACCGAAAGCACCAATCCACTCACCAGAAGCTAGTTTTGGCAAATATTTTTGCTTTTGCTCTTCAGTTCCGTGCTCTAAAATAGGCGCTGCACACAAAGATGTGTGAGCCGAAACAATAACACCAGTTGTTCCACATACCGCTGAAAGTTCTTCAACAGCCATAGAATACATTAGGTTGTTACCACCTGCGCCACCATATTGCTTTGGAATTGGAATTCCCATGATTCCAATCTTCGCCATTTTCTCAACCGTTTCGATTGGGAAACGCTCTTGCTCGTCAATTTCTGCAGCAAGTGGCTTTACTTCGTTTTCAGCAAAATCTCTAATCATTTGCTGGAACAATTCCTGTTCTTTTGTTAGGCTAAAGTTCATTTCTCTAATAGACTTGAGAGATGAGACATGAGATGTTAGATCGCGAAAAATTCATATCTATCATCTCACATCTCAAATCTATTTATACATTTTTTAAAATAATAGCAGTACCCATACCACCACCAATACAAAGTGATGCTAAACCTATTTTCTTATTAGTACGTTTCATTTCGTGAATCAAACTTACAGTAATACGTGTTCCTGATGCTCCAATTGGGTGACCTAAGGCAATTGCTCCACCGTTAACATTAGACCTCTCTTGAAAGAACTCAGGAGCAACACCATGATCTTCGCATAATTGCTTAATCACACCTAATGATTGTGCTGCAAAAGCTTCATTTAATTCCAACACTTCCATGTCTGTTAATTTCATGTCAGCCTTTTTCAAAGCGTTAGCAATAGCAGGAACTGGTCCCATACCCATAATAGCAGGATCTACACCACCTTGACCTGTTGCTAGAATCTCTGCAATTGGCGTTAAGTTATGCTCTTTTACAGCCTCTTCAGAAGCAACTAATACAAAAGCAGCTCCATCGTTAATACCCGAAGCATTACCAGCAGTTACAGTACCATCCTTTTTAAAAGCAGGACGTAAACCAGCTAATTTTTCTTCGCTTGTTTTACGATTGATGAATTCATCAGCATCAAAAACAATCGTTTCTCTACGTGACTTGATTTCAACAGGAACAATCTCATTTTTGAAATGACCCGCATCCTGTGCAGCCATCGCTTTTTGCTGAGAAGCAAAAGCAAATGTATCTTGCTCTTCGCGAGTTAGACTATACTTTGCTGCAATATTTTCGGCAGTGATACCCATATGGTAACCTTCGAAAGCATCCGTTAAACCATCACATACCATATGGTCAACAGCTTTTAGATCCATCATTCTATGTCCTGTACGAACTACTCCTGGCATAATATAACCAGCTGCTGACATGTTCTCAGTACCACCTGCAATAATCATATTCGCTTCACCTGATTTAATGTTAGCATAAGCCAAGTTGATTGACTTCATACCAGAACCACAAATCATATTTATTCCATAAGCTGGCACCTCTTGAGGAATACCAGCTTTAATTGAAGCCTGACGAGCAATTCCTTGCTTTTGACCTGCCATTAGGATATTTCCTACAACAACTTCATCAAGTTTAGATGGGTCGATCTTTGTTTCTTCAATAATATTTTTGATAACTCCTGCAGCTAAATCAGCAGCAGTAACTGGAGTTAAACGTCCTAAAAATTTTCCAACAGCTGTTCTTTTAGCTGCAACGATATATACTTTT
>JADGEF010000004.1:18983-72106 GCA_016744515.1 Marinifilaceae bacterium
TTGATAACTCCTGCAGCTAAATCAGCAGCAGTAACTGGAGTTAAACGTCCTAAAAATTTTCCAACAGCTGTTCTTTTAGCTGCAACGATATATACTTTTGTCATAACGAATTGTGAGTTTGTTATTTAGTTAATTTGTGAGTTTGTTAATTCGAGAAATAGCCAATTGGTAAGTTTGCAATTCAAGGATTGATATTTGATGACTTTTAGAATTCATATACTAATATACAAAGGCACAATAATCAAATACACAACATAACCAAAATTACAAATTCACTTAATCACTATATTACGCAAGCTTCATTTCAATTAAATCCTCTGCAATAATCAATTTTGCATCAGTCGCTTCTTGTACTTGCTCAACAGTAAATGTTGGGTTAATCTCTGTTAGATGAATGCCCTCTGGTGTAATTTTCATTACGCCCATTTCAGTGATAATCATTTCAACTTGTCCTGCAGCCGTCAATGGCAAAGTACAAAGTGTCATAATCTTGTGATTACCTCTAGCTGTGTGCTCCATTGATAGAATAACACGCTTAGCACCTACAATAAGATCCATTGCACCACCCATTCCTGGCGTTTTTTTACCTGGAATCATCCAGTTAGCAAGATTCCCTTTTTCATCAGCCTGAAGAGCTCCTAAAAAAGTAACATCAACATGTCCGCCACGGATAATAGCAAAAGATGCCGCAGAGTCAAAACTACTTGCACCTTCCTTATAAGTAATGTACCCGCCACCAGCGTTAACAAAATCCTCATCTTCTTCACCTTCGGCAGGAACAGCACCCATGCCTAGTAAACCATTCTCCGATTGAAGAATTACATTGACATTTTCAGGGACATAATTAGGAATGAATGTAGGCAAACCAATTCCTAAGTTTACTACATCACCATCTTGCAATTCGAGAGCAGAACGCTTTGCGATAATCTCTCTGATTTCTTTTTTATCCATTGTGGTATGTTGTTTTATTTATATCCCGCAGAGACGCACGGCCGTGCGTCTTTACGAAATTATAAGTCTATTGGTTGATTCTTCTGTCAAGTTCTTGAGCCATATACGAAGCCACGTCATCAGCATATTTATTCATACCGAAACCTGCATCATAACCAAGCTCTTTAGCTAATTCGTGTGATAAACGAGGGCCACCACAAATCAAAATAACCTTATCACGTAAACCTTCTGCTTCTAACATTTCTACCAGCTCAACCAGGTTTTGAATATGAACATCTTTTTGAGTTACCGTTTGCGATACCAAAAGAATATCAGCTTTTAACTCGATAGCTTTAGCAATAAATTCTTCGTTTGGTACCTGAGATCCCATGTTTAGCGCCTCTACCATATCGTAACGCTCCAAGCCATAGTGACCTGCAAATCCTTTCATATTCATAATGGCATCGATACCTACAGTATGAGCATCTGAACCTGTACTTGCACCTACAACAACAACTTTACGTCCGATGGTTTCCTTAATGAAATCATCTGTTTCGTGCATATCCATAGTAGTCGATTCTACTTTGGGTACAACGATAGTCGTATAATCAACGGTATGAATAGAACTACCATAGCAGTTGAAAAAGGTGAAACCTTTCATTAGCTCTTGAACGAACACCACTTGGATGTCTTCAAAACCCATTTTTCTCATCATCTGCTTAGCGGCTTCAATAGCCTCTTCGCCTTTGGGAACAGGAAGTGTAAAACTCACCTGTGTTTTACCATCGTTCATGGTATCGCCGTAAGGCTTAATCTTTGTTAGATCTAAGGTCTTATCGAATTCATTCGAATTGGTAGAATAAAGTCCTCCACTCATTTTCTTTTATTTTTATCATAGAGAAGTATCAAGATTTCAGAATCAAGTATCAAGAGGGATTACTAATTTTTCTTGATACTCTATACTTGATACTCTATACTATTGAGTTCAACTAATTAATTTTTCTTCATTAAAGCTACAAAAGGATTGAAATAGTTGTTTCCTTTTTCAACAACACCATCAAGACCTTTACCACCATTGATTGGACGCTTAATATCAGCGAAAATTCCTTTTTCAAGTGCCGTAAACATTCCCTCTTTCTCAATTTTCTCAAGCAATTCAATTGAATCACCAAGAATTTTTTGAGCTCTATTTCGA
The DNA here is from genome assembly GCA_016744515.1 of Marinifilaceae bacterium. GTDB lineage: Bacteria > Bacteroidota > Bacteroidia > Bacteroidales > Marinifilaceae > Ancylomarina. The sequence goes on from JADGEF010000004.1 coordinate 21,109, forward strand.
ATGATACCTCCTTCTTTAAACTCAACCTCATCACCAATATTCTTCATATTGTTGAAAATATATCTTGCATTCTCAAGAGAAAGGTAACGGTCAGACATTAAAGGTGTATGAATCGCCTCAGTTAACATACCTAATAACTGGATTCCCTGTCCTGTCCAGATTGAAATCTGATTAAACAAAGCATCCTGTACGTGTCCTTTGAAGATATTACCTGTCATGAATTTTGTAGGAGGCATATATTTTAAAGGTGCCTTAGGGAAAATCTCACGAGTCATTTGTGCTTGGGCCAACTCGTAAAGGAAACCGTTCTCTAGTCCTGGTTCCATTTCGAAAGCGTGACCTAATCCCATTTGCTCTTCAGGAAGATCGGCAATAAGCGCTAACTGCTCGTTAATAAAATCTGAAGCCAATACAGTATGTGCTTCGTCAAAAGCATCAGCAGTTGTTAGGTAATTATCTTCACCAGTGTTGATGATGACACCTGCAAAACCGTTCAATACTCTTGAGAAATATTGATCTACAAGTGTACGCTGCATGTTAATATCACGGAACAAGATGCCATAAAGAGCATCATTCAACATCACATCCAAACCTTCGAAGGCACCCATGGCAGCAATCTCGGGCATACATAAACCTGAACAATAGTTACACAAACGAATGTATTTACCTTCTTCTTCACCAACCTTATCAAGGTGAGTACGCATAATACGGAAGTTCTCCTGAGTCGCAACAGTACCACCGAAACCTTCAGTCGTTGCTCCGTAAGGTACATAGTCAAGCAATGACTGACCTGTTGTACGGATTACAGCAATAATATCAGCACCCTGACGAGCTGCTGCTTCAGCTTGAATAACATCTTCGTAGATATTACCTGTCGCTACAATCACGTATAAGTAAGGTTTAGGACCTTCGCCAATGGTATCGATATAATTATCTCTCTTAGCTTTACGGGCTTTGATTTTATCAATACAATCGTTGATATATGGCTTAAGAGCTTCGTGAGCCTCCTCAACAGAGTGAGATGGTAATTGAGTGATATCCAATTCACCTGAAGAGATTTTATCAGCAGCTTGTTGTGGGTTTAATCCCGCTTCAATCACTGCATTTCCTAAAAAATACATCACCCCTTGGTTAAGAACACCTTTGTCCTTAATCTCATCAACAACAACATTAGGAAGTGGCACCTCGTTATTATCAACACCATCAATCCCCAAAAGACGACACAAGGTACGCTCTACTGATACTGTGGTGTAGCTCTCTACAAACTCCTGAACGTTATCAGCAATTTTTTTCGAAACGCCCTTTGCGTAGTTAACTTTATCAAAGTCAAGACCTAGTTTACTCCTTTGCATTTTTGTTCTATGTTTAGATATATGATTTTGTTTCTTTCTTTTTCAATCACAAAAAATTGTATTAACGAATCAAATTTTTCTTCGCCTTATCAATAATTTGCTTGTTTATTCCCAATATTCCAGCGATGCGAAGCGCCTCGTGTGGCACCTTTGAAGCATCATCTTCAATCAAGGAATAATCCATATAATCGTTTATATTATTCTTATTAATCTCACCCTGTTTGAATTCTTTATCCAAACCTTTCACTCTCAACTTACGACAATCCTTATTCAAGCCACTGTAATGGGTTGTAATTATTGATAAGGTTTTGTTCTCGTTAAAAATCTCAGCCACTGCATTTACAATAGCTCTCCCCTCAATTGGATTAGTTGTTCTCGCTAATTCATCAACTAAAACTAAAACATTCTCTTTCGCAATTGAAGCCTCAACCATCTCGTTGATCTTCACCATTTCAGAAGCAAAAGACGATAAGCCATTTTGTTCTGATTGATCATCGCCAACCGAAACTAAAATTCGATGGACTAAAGAGATATGTGCCGATTGCGCTGGTACAAAAAAGCCAAATTGCAAAAGGTATTGACACAGTGCTAAGGTTTTTAAAATAACTGTTTTACCAGCCATATTAGCACCTGTAATAAAACAAGATGAGCGATTCAATTTGATATCAATCGCTTGAAATTTTCTATTTGATAAAGCTAACGTCTCCTTTATTTGAGGATGAAACATTGCTTTGTATTCTATTGTCGATTCTGTAATTTGAGCTCTTGTAAAGGCTAGATTGTCAGCAAGTATAGCTTTCGCTATAATCACATCGAGGTGTGCCACTTGATTTAAGGCTCTTTCCAAATCGTTCGCATAAGGGTAAAGCTTATTACAAATCTGAGCTCTTACTTTGGCTTCGATTTCATCTGATTGGCTTTGCAGAGCTTCCAAACTTTGCCCAGCATTCATATCTGGATCAGATTTAATTGCTGCCTTTAATTCTTTTATTTCCTTTCGAATTCCAGCAAGTTCTTTAGAATAGGAATCGTATATGTAGAATGATGGAATTCTATTATTTTCAGGGTCTAAAATTGAGATCAATGAGTTTAAATCTGGGATATCAATCAATGCCGTTTCAAACTCATTTTTAAGTTTAAATATCTCGTAAGATACCAATGCGAAAGATTTGATCTCGAAAAGCTCAATATCATCTAAAATTGAATTTGATCTTAGATTCTTAACACTTCCTTTGATATCACGCACCTGCATGAGTTTGGTCTGAATTTTACTAATCAGACCGGCCTTTTTTCCTCCTAGAATTGAGTAAATACGATTGACAAAATCAAGTTCTTTATTCACCTCATCAGCCTTATACATCATAGGCATATCGAGTAAGTATCGCTTTCCTAAACTGGATTGCAACTGCATACTTTCCACCAAATGCTGGAAACCTTTAACTTGAAATATGGCAGTACGTAGTTTCAAATTTTATTTTTTAAACGCTAAGACTCTAAGTCGCTAAGTTTTTTTTTATAATTCAATTTTACTTTGTGTCTTCCTGTCTTTGCGTTCTATTATTAATCAACCAATTCTCTCACATTATAAACTGGCAATTTCAGTTTTTCTTCCATTGCTTGTTTTAATTCGTCTGAATTCAGACAATAACCATCTGGCGATACTGGATTGATACAAACCGCTATCAATTTCGTTTTCTGAAGCACTTTAATACTTCCGCCTCGTTTGATAAAGGCGTAATACGTTTCGGGCGTAGCAAATACTCGTGTAAAATCCCGAACGATTATCTCAATGTCTTTTATTTGTTTCTGAACCTTTAAAAAATTCAAAAACTTATCAGTAATCGCACCGTTCACAAAGATCCGACTCCCATGAGTAAAGAGCTTGTCTTTAGCCTTTTCAATCAACAAAACTGATTCAATTTCCAAATCGAAAAGCTCTCCCTCTTCTGAAATAGCCCAAATACCTTTTTGTATAGGTAATAAAGACTCTTTCAATTCATCACCTACATCCTTCAAACTAATGAGATCGTAGGTGTAATTGGTTTTATAAACCAGTTGTGGGATATTTGCCGAAAGTGCTGCTCCTGTTGCCAAAATCATGGCATCGGTTACAGCAGGTGATCCCAAACTCTTCCGCGATAAAGCTCCATCAACTAAGGTAATATCAACATCAAAGTTTTTCAGTTGTGAAATTAGGTCCTTAACAGCTATACTGCTAGTTGGACCCGAAATCATCACTTTGTCGCTTGATTTTGCTTTTGCCGTCACCAATCGCCCTAAAGAGGTTGATTGTGTACTAACACCCAAAACTTCAGCAACAAGTTTTTTCTTCTGATAATGCAATTCGGAAGTCACAAAAATCATCCCCTCATAAACCTCAATTTCAGGCTTATGAGTGTTAGTCACCGCATCGGTATTCTCTCCATCAACACCAATAGAAGTGAGTGCTATTTGTTTAGTGCTGCCGCTCAATCGCGACAGCACATAATTCAAACACTCGGTTTTCCCGGTATTTTTTTCGAGTCCAACGATTGACAGACTTCTGTATTTTTCTATTTCCTTAATGAAAGGCATTCAGTTTTTTTATTTCTCTCTTTACGTTGCAATAATGATGGTTCAATAGCCAATCGACTACCTTCAAGAAGAGATGCGACTCCTTCAGGCTGTTTGTGATTAGAGCATTCCGGACAATGACAATTTTCCACATAATCCTTAGGTTCGGTATAAGTTGTTATAACTCCCTCGAAATTACGCAAAATTACCTTGGAAGGACTCTGTGAAACCACATACTGAGGCATAACAGGAATCTTTCCACCACCACCAGGCGCATCAACTACAAAAGTAGGAACTGCAAGACCAGAGGTATGACCACGAAGACTTTCAATAATCTCGATTCCTTTGGAAACAGGCGTCCTAAAGTGCTCTAGTCCCATTGAAAGGTCACACTGATAGATGTAATAAGGACGAATACGGTTCATTACCAAATTGTGAACCAATTTCTTCATTACGTGAACACAGTCGTTAACACCTCTCAACAATACCGATTGGTTACCCAATGGTACGCCAGCATCAGCTAAACGAGCAATTGCAGCTTTAGATTCTGTAGTTATTTCGTCTGAGTGATTAAAATGAGTATTTAACCATACTGGATGATATTTTTTAATCATATTAACCAATCCTTCAGTAATACGCTGTGGCAATACAACAGGCGTACGTGTTCCAATACGGATGATCTCAACATGAGGAATAGCACGTAATGAGCTAATAATATATTCCAATTTATCATCACCAATCAAAAGAGCATCACCACCAGAAAGTACAACGTCTCTAACCTGAGGTGTGTTTCTGATATATTCGATAGCCTTCTCAATATTGTCCTTTGGTGTAGAAGCATCAGACTGACCAGCAAAACGACGACGGGTACAGTGACGACAATACATTGCACACATATCAGTAATCAAGAATAATACACGATCTGGATAACGATGAGTTAAGCCTGGAACTGGAGAATCTTCATCCTCGTGCAATGGATCTAAAAGATCGGCATCAGCGTGATGAACTTCCATAGCAGTTGGAATAGCCTGTTTACGTACAGGACACTCTGGGTTATTTACATCTACAAGTGATAAATAATAGGGTGTAATAGCCATACGCAATGTTGCCAACGACCTCTTTACACCTTCTTCTTCTTCAGCGGTAAGATTGATATACTTTTTAAGATCCTTTAGAGTTTCAATACGGTTCCTAACCTGCCATCTCCAATCATTCCACTGTTCGTCTGTAACCTCTGGAAACATTTCCTTACGTCCCTTATTTTCAATCATCATATTTTGTTTTAGCATTAAGATTTAGAATCAAATATCAAGGAGAAAGTCTGTTGTATCAAAACTATTTCTTGATACTCGATACTTTTATCTTAATGTCTATAATCTACACGTATAATTTTTCAAACAACTCTCTAATTCCTGCTGATTCTCTAATGATTTCAAGTGTTAGATCAGCATGTCCAATTGCATAACCATTTCCAACAATCATATCAACATCTTTACCTACACCTTCAGCACCTAGAGCTGCTTTAGAGAAAGAAGTTGCCATAGAGAAGAAATAAACACAACCCCGATCTTTAGTGATCAAGATTGAAGACATTTCAGTAGAAGCAACGTTTACATTGTTGATAACCACATCGCAACCTTCTTCGCCGCAAATCCTAGTCACCTCTGTGTAAACATTCATTACGTCAGTTGCATCACCAATAATTACATCAGTCGCTAAACCAAGATCAGTAATACGTTTTGCGTTCTCTGCAGAATACTCAACAACAATTACTTTTCCCTTAGGACCTACTTTTTTCATTGCTTGGTAGCAGCAAAGCACACCTGATTTACCACCACCACCGATGATACAAACAGTTTCACCTTCTTTAACCAAACGATCAACCTGAGCAGGAGCACCAGCTACATCAAGAGCAGCTAAAGCTAATTTCTCTGGTAAATCAGATGGAAGAACTGCGTATAAACCAGAAGCAAAAAGAATCGCTTGACCATCGATATCAACCTGATCGTTAGATAGATTAATATTCGTGATTTTATCGATATTAAGTGGTGTAAGAGATAGAGAAACCAAAGTCGCTATCTTATCACCTACTTTAAGATCTTGATTTGGGAAATTTGGTCCAACTTCTTTAATTGTACCAATCAACATTCCACCAGAACCCGTAACTGGGTTTTGCATTTTTCCACGTTCAGAAACGATAGATAGAATCATTTCTTCCATCTTAGCCGTATCAGCGTCACAAGCACCTTTTACCTGAGTAAAACTTGCTGAGTCGATATTCAATGTTTGAACATCGATTAAAACCTCATTGTCATAAATCGACATGGTGTTATCCAACTTCTGAGCTGGCTGTGGAAGTGTTCCTTTTGGCTCAAGGACTCTGTGAGTTCCGTATTTGTTTCCTGCTTTCATTTTTTCAAATAAGATTTGAGTATCAAGATTACAGTATCAAGAATAATAACAAATTCATCTTGATACTCTGTACTTGATACTTGATACTATTTCTTAGTTAATCCTAAAATTTCTCTTGCCTCTGCTGGAGTAGCGATTTTGCGACCAAACTCATTAGCCAAACGAACTACTTTCGCTACTAACTGTCCATTCGATTCAGCAACAACACCTCTCGAGATCATGGTATTATCTTCGAAACCTACACGAACATGACCACCATCGATGATAGCAGCTGCAGCTAATGGAAACTCGAAACGACCGATACCGGCAACGGTATAAGTTGCATCAGCCGGAATACTACCACGCATGAAAATAAAATCGCGAAGTGTACCAGAGATACCTCCGTTTACACCCATCACAAAATCGAAATGCATTGGCGATTTGATAAAACCTTTTTCACCTAGACGCAAAGCCATATCAATCATCGACTTATCGAAAACCTCAAGTTCAGGCTTAATACCTCGCTCAATCATTTTCTCACCGAAATACTTAATTGTATTCTCTGTGTTTTCGAAAATTTCGTCACCACCAAAATTTAATGTTCCGCAATCAAGAGTTGCCATTTCTGGGTTCAACTCTGTAGGTTGAAGTCTTTCGTCGTTGGTCATCCCAACTGCACCACCTGTAGACGGTTGGATAATAACATCAGGGTATTGAGCATGAATCGCATCCATTACTGTCTTAAAACGATCCTTATCTTGAGTTGGTGTACCATCGTCCTTACGAACATGAAGGTGAATAATACTAGCACCAGCTCTAATAGCTGATCCAGCTTCGCGAACACATTCTTCGACTGTATATGGAACAGCAGGGTTGTGCTCTTTTGTTACTTCGGCACCACTAATTGCGGCTGTGATAATTAACTTTTCCATGGTTCAAGTATTTAAAACATGAGCCAAGAGTGAGAAAAAATAGTTAGTCGGTATTTTTTAGTCGGCACCCTTGACTCATATTAATAAGAACAAATATTATTTACGTTGGCTAGCTTTTGGGGTTACACAAGTACCAACTGCACGACAGGTTACGATAGGCTCTTCAAGCAAATCACAAGCAGAATCAGAAATATCAGTTCTAGGAACGATAACCTTACGTGCTTCGAATTTCATCTTACGGCTTGAGTTACCTTCTTTAATAATCTCACCTACTGCTTCGATATAATCGCCAGCATATACAGGGGCTAAAAACTCAACACTTTCGTATCCTGCAAACAAACCTTCATCGCCATCGCGACGAATCAATAGCTCAGTAGCAACATCACCAAAAAGCTGTAACATTTTAGCACCATCAACAAGGTTTCCACCATAATGAGCATCATGTGAACTCATACGTACTCTAATAATTGCTTGTTCCATAATAGTATTGTGTTTGTATATTTTTAGATTTGAGATTTTAATCAGAACCTTCCTAATCCTATATTTATAACGATTAATATTTTTCTTGCTAATACTTAGAGTATTTATAAGTTAAAAGTACTTAGAGTCAACACTCAACTTAAGGCACTAATAAATACTCTAGACACTTATAAGTACTTTTTATTAATTTCTTTGTACAATAAAGTCAACATAGATAGATGGCGTCTTTACTTCTTCAGGCTTGAAAGTTCCAATTTCAACAACATTCTCTGCTTCAACAATTACAAGATCAGCAGCAGTTGCCATCAATGGATTAAAGTTTTGAGACGTTCCACGGTAAGTTAAATTTCCATAAGTATCACTCATGCTCGCTCCAATTAAAGAAACATCCGCACGAAGTGGCTTCTCAAGAATAAATTCTTTTCCGTCAACTGTAATAATATCTTTTCCTTCTGCAACCACTGTTCCTAAACCTGTTGGTGTTAATACACCACCTAAACCAGCACCCCCAGCGCGTACACGCTCAGCTAAAGTTCCCTGAGGACTAAACTCAACAACTAACTCACCATTATTCATTTGCTCAATCGAAGCAGAATTTGCTCCAATGTATGAGGTGATTACTTTATCAACTTGCTTATTTGCAATCAACTTACCTAAACCCTTATCGACAAATGCTGTATCATTACAAATAATTGTTAAATTTTTAACATTCGACCCAACGATACCATCAACCATTTTGTTGGCAGTCCCAACAGATAAAAAGCCACCAATCATGATAGTCATACCATCTTTAATCTTGGCAATAGCCTCTTCAAATGAAATTATCTTGTTCATTACAAAATTCGTTTTAAATTAATTGCAAAGCATTTCCTAACAATGATTTACACTCAATTAGTATAAAATCACACAACAAATATAGACTTATTTCCTTTCCTTAAAAAGCCTTGTTATTCTACCAACCATCCTCCCTTATTAGGATTAGTTCTAACTTACAGAGATTACCTTGAATGATTCTAAACAGCATCGGAAACCTTTGCGGAATCCGTATTAAAAACAAACTCGATGTTTATATTTTAACAACTGTATTTATATTACACGGAGATGTGTTTTAAAATCACCACCTTTCACATGCTTAAAAACATGATCAAGTGTGAAAAAAACTTCTACAAAACTGAATTTAGACTCTTTCTACACAAAAAAATGATGGTAACTAGCTTATTTAGGATATATGTCAGTCATAGTGAGTAGTCAAATTGTATTAATTGAATACATATTCATGGTATCTGTATTAAATTACTTACGAAAATTTCAGAAATCCCGATTTTGAAGTTTCGAACCTAAACTTCTACGTATACCGACCATCCTGTTTGGTTTCTTATGCTTCCGTTTCGATTACTTAACCTTTCGCTGTGGTCTAGGGATTAAAATTTGGATTTCTGAACCTAAAATTTTAGGTTCTTCAACCCCTCCGATTCAATACTAAACCTCTTATTTTCGCTTCCTAAGCCTAAGATTTAGCTTCGCTAACCTCAATACTTCGATTATGAAGCAAAGTATTTCGATACAGAACCGAAATCTTTCTATTAAAAAGCCTATTACCATAAAAATAAACTACGAATCACTAATAATAAAAAGATTTACCTACCTAAAACAGCATAACAGCTTTATTTGATAACGATACATGTTGAACTTTTACATTTTTTCACATGGTACTTACAAGTGGTTCGTAATTATTTACCTAAATTCGTTGACATAATTTTAACTTATCATCACATGTCAAGATTTCAGAAATTCAACACTATAGGAGGCTGCCTCGTTTTTGCAATATCAGCACTTGTTTATCTTCTTACACTTGAACCTTCGGTTAGTTTCTGGGATTGTGGAGAGTTTATCACAGCGGCCTATAAATTAGAAATTGGACATCCTCCTGGAGCACCAGTATTCATGTTATTGGGACGCTTCTTTTCACTTTTTGCTACAGATAAATCACAAGTTGCCTTAATGCTCAATAGCCTTTCGGGCTTAGCCTCTGCCGCAACCATCATGTTCCTTTTTTGGAGCATTACGCATATGGCTCGCAAGCTGGTTAAACTTGAAACAGAAGCTTACACTTCTATCCAAACATGGAAAATTTTGAGTGCAGGTTTTATTGGAGCAATGGCCTATGCTTTTTCAGATACATTTTGGTTCTCAGCAGTTGAAGCAGAAGTTTATGCTCTTTCATCTCTATTTACAGCCGTCGTATTTTGGGCTATTTTAAAATGGGAAAATGAAGCTGATTCTCCTCATTCAAACAGATGGTTAATTCTGATTGCCTACTTAATGGGCTTATCAATTGGGGTTCATCTATTAAATCTACTTGCGATACCAGCTATCGTGATCTTATTTTATTTCAAAAAATATCCTGTTACCCGAAAAGGTGTTATCATCGCTCTATCAGCTGCCATCCTCTTTTTGGCTAGCATCATGTATGTGATTATTCCGGGCGTTATAAAAATTGGAATATGGTTTGAATTTGCCTTTATAAACGGCTTATCCCTACCCTACAATACAGGCTTATTGTTTTATCTAACATTTCTAACCATAGGCTTAATATTAGCTATTCGATACAGCATAAAACATCAGAAAGTTATTTTAAACACCGTTTTAACTGTTATAAGCGTTATCCTAATTGGCTATTCTTCTTACAGCCTAATCATGATTCGTGCAACAGCAGCCCCAGCGCTCAATCAAAATAATCCTGAAGATGTATTCTCTCTTCTTTCCTATTTAAATAGAGAGCAATATGGCTCCAAGCCTTTAATTTATGGGCAATATTTCAACGCCCCAGTGGATGAAGCGAACCCAAGTCGTGTATCTAAAAAGGTTTATATCAAGAAGAATGGAAAATATGAGCTTTCTTATGAGTTAGAAAAGAATAATTATAGCTCAAGTCATAAAACCCTTTTCCCTCGAATGTACACTAAAGGCAACTCAGGACGAGCGCCTGTAGAATATGCCAAATGGACAGGGCTCAATCCTAAACAAAAAGAAAAACCAAGCTTTGCACAGAACTTAAACTTCTTCTTTTCCTATCAAATTAATCACATGTATATTCGATATTTCATGTGGAACTTTGCGGGTAGACAAGATGATAAACAATCCTATGGAGATAAAACAAAAGGCGCATGGGTATCAGGTATTCCTTTCATCGATAATCTCAGGCTAGGTGATCAATCGCTGCGTTCTGATGATATGAAAGCAAACAAAGCAAATAACACATACTTCTTTTTACCTTTAATTCTAGGTCTGATGGGTATGGCTTACCAATTCAAACACAGTAAAAAGGGAAAGAATGACTTCTATGTTATCTTATTACTTTTCCTATTTACAGGATTAGCCATTGTTCTGTATTTGAACCAAGCACCGCTGCAACCTCGCGAGCGTGACTATGCCTACGCTGGATCATTCTATGCCTTTGCAATTTGGATTGGGCTAGGTGTTTTGGCAGCGATAAATGGCTTAGAAAAATATCTGAATCCGAAACTAAGTGTCATTATAGCTTCTTCAGTTTGTTTCCTTGCCGTTCCTGTTCTATTTGCGCAACAAAATTGGGATGATCATGATAGATCGGATCGTTATTTTGTTCACGATCTGGCATACAATTATCTCAACTCTTGTGCACCTAACGCAATTCTATTTACAATGGGTGATAACGACACCTTCCCTCTTTGGTACTTGCAAGAAGTTGAAGGTATCAGAACCGATGTTCGCGTATGTAATCTGAGTTACCTTTCTACGGATTGGTATATCGACCAGATGAAACGAGATAATTACGACTCCCAAAGCCTTCCTATCTCCATGGAGAAGGAAAAATATTTGATGGGTAATCGTGATGTAGTCTATATTGTTGACGATCCTCGGTTCGAGGCTTGGGTTAAGAAAAATAAGGGATTGAATTTAAAAGACGCTCTAGAATATGTCCTTTCCGATAAAGAGAGTACCAAAACAATCTATGGTTACGATCAAGAAATAGATCACATTCCTGCACGAAAATTCAGACTACCTATTGACAAGAATCAAGTTTTAATTAGCAAAACGGTGTCAGCGAAAGATTCAACTCAAATCGTTGATCAAATGGAATGGGAACTTAGTCAGAATTTCATTGGAAAAGCTGGTTTAGCGTTTTACGACATGCTATTGACCAACAATTGGAAACGTCCTATCTATTTCGCTCAAACAATACCTGAATCTGGCTATTATGGTCTAAAAGATTATTTCCAATTAGAAGGTTTAGCTTATCGCTTGCTCCCGATAAAATCTGCTAGTACAGCCAGTAATATTGGGCGTATCGATTCCGATATTCTATTCGATAATATGATGAATAAATTCAAGTGGGGAAATATCAATAAAAAAGGAATCTACATTGATGAAGGTATTAAGCGAATGTGTCTTAATTTAAGGAATAATTTCCTTAACCTTTCAAACAAGTTAATAGAACAAAACCAAGCTGATAAAGCTATTGAAGTTTTGGATAAAAGTCGAAAATTATTTCCTAACGAAGTCAGTTCTTACGACTATATTGCATTGTTAATGGCTGAAAACTATCTAAAACTTGGTCAGACTGAAACAGCTGATAAAATAATGGGGAAGATTCGATTAAGGTTGACTCAAGAACTTAAGTATTATAACAGTCTCAAACCAACAAGCCTATCAGACTTTGTAAGGTCTGGCAAAAGAAATGTAGCTCTGCTAGAAGAGATGAAACGCATTGCTGAATTCTACGACAAAAAAAAGTCGAGCTAAATCAATAAAAGAATGTCGGGATCATTCAGAATCCCGACATTCTTTTTTTTAGATCTGATCTAACTCACCAATAGCTTTCAAATAAACTGAATATTTCTGCTGACAAGCAATTTTAGCATCAATATAACTACTGTATGACGATTGCCACGAAACCTGCGCATCGAGCACTTGAGTTACCGAAGCAACTCCAACAGAAAAATTATTTCTAGTGATTTCCAGATTCTCTTCAGCTTGTTCCAGTGAGGTTTCAGTAAAGCTCATTTTCGAAATGGCTACCTTTAGTGCATATAAGGATTGTTGCACATCAAGAGCAATCAAATCTCTGTTCTTTTCCAATTCATTAACAGCCTGCTGACACTTAATTTTACTACGCTTTACAGCCTGTCTTTTTTCTCCCCAATGAAAGACTGGAACGGATAATTTTGCAGAAGCATTCCATGAAGTCTCTGCCTCATCAACGCCAAAATGATTTGGATTACCATAGTAGCTATTCACGCCAACATTTAGGCTGGGCAATTGATCAGCACGTGTCATTTTAACTCCAAGTTTACCCATATCAACAGCCAGTTGACTCATTTTTAATTCTGGTCGTTGAGCCAAGGCCTTTTTGTGAGCAATTTCGAAATCAGGAAGTGTCGCTTTATTTACCATAGAATCCTTTAACAGAACTTTCTGCCAAAGAGGAAAACCAATTAATCGACAAAGAGACATATTGGCTAAATCAACACCATTTTCGGCTTCAATATTGGCCAACTTCACATGATTCAAATTCACTTGAGCCTGTAAAACGTTATTCTTTGTGGCTAAACCAACCTCGTATCGATTATTAATATCCTTTTTAAACTCTTCAAGAAACATGATACTCTCTAAAGTCAAAATCACCTTTTCTTTTAATGAAACAATAGTCCAATAGGTATCATCAGTCTCCAATAAGAGGTTCGATTTTTCCACACGAAGGTTCATTTTTGAAAGGTCAATATTCTTTTGACTAAGCTTATTCAAGTTTCTCAATTTCCCTCCCATATAAATAGGCTGAATCAAAGATAAATTTAGCTTATACAAGTTCTCTGGAGCTTCGTAAAGCGTTCCTCCTGGGAAAAGAACACCACTAGGGTTTCCAGCCATATTGGGTAGCTGAAAAGCAGGCATCTTCATCACCTGAGGATCTCCTAGGCGAGTTAAACTAGCCGAAAAATCAAATTTAGGTAGCTGATTAGTTTTAGATGATTTTAGATGACTTTCATAAATCGCAACAGTTAAGGCTGCATTTTGAACATTCTGGTTGTGTTCTATTGCCAACTCTCTACACTTCTTTAAACTCAATACTTCTTGTGAAACAGAGGCGTTTGAAAAGCAGACAAAAGCAATAAACACTAGTAATATTTTATATCGCATTGTATTATTTTTAAAAAATTTTAAAGGGTCTTATAGTTTCCCCTTCTTCCTTTTAAGGAGGGGTGGATTGCTTCTGTTTTAGAAGCAAGACGAGGTGGTTAAAAAAAACGACCACTCAAACCACCTCCCCCTCGTACCTCGGGTACTCCTCCTTTTTAAGGAGGAGAAACAGGAGCTTATATCGTACTAATCAACAATCTTAATCTTGTAGAACAAGCAAAAGAATAGCGGTACTACAAATAGTGTTAGGATGGTCGCGAAAAGCAGTCCAAACATGATGGTTGCCGCCATAGATCCGTACATGGCATCGTTAAACAAAGGTATCATACCTAAAATTGTTGTGAGTGCAGCCATCGTTACAGGACGCATTCTCGATACGGCTGATTCAACAACAGCTTCTAATGGCGACCTGTCTTTTATCAAGACATTGATTTGATCGATTAGAACAACAGCATTCTTAATAACCATTCCCAACAAACCAAGAAATCCAACAATAGCGACAAAACCAAACGGTTTATCAACCAAGAATAAGCCATTAGCTACCCCAATTAACGAAAGAGGCAACATTAGAAAAATAATTAGAGTTTGACGAAATGAGTTGAATAAAATTACGATAACAACCATCATAAGAATAATGGCTAATGGGAAAAATGTACCCACATTCTTATTGCCTTCAACTTGCTTTCTATATTCTCCATCCCACATTAAAGAATAAGCTTCGGGTAATGGTATTGCTTCAATCTTATCTTTTAACTTGGCTAACAACTGGTCTCCTGTAATATCGGAAGATATGGGATCACACTGTGCTGTAATAGAACGACGACGGTTATATCGACGAATAACAGGATCTTCCCAAGCTATTTTAGAACCATCAAGAATTTGATCGAGAATAGTCGATGAAGCCCCTCCTCCCCAAACAGGTAAATATTGTAATTGATTATTCTGATCGTGAGTATCGTCTACAACTTTAAGCAAAATATTTTGAGCTCTATCTCCATTATAAAAACGCCCCACAACAGCTCCATCATTTGCTGTTTGTAATGCTATTGACATTTGCTGACGACTCACATTTGCACGTCTGCCTTTTTCTTGATTGTACTTGGGTTCCCAAATCATCACTTTCTGTCTCCAATCATCGCGAATATTGGTTGCTAACTTTTCGTTGCGCATAATATCCTTAGCCTCATCGGCCAAACGATGCAATACTGCAGGATCTGGTCCCATAAATCGAGCCTCAACTTTAAACTCCAATGGAGGTCCCCCTAATAATAATTTTGAATGAACATTTGCTCTGGGATAATACTCCTTAATATAAGTGTCAATAGATTTTATGATTTCAGGTAGATTATCAAAATCATCAGCTCTGACCAATAATTGACCATATGATGAATTATTTTTAACAACTTCAGCCATCAGAATATATCGTGGTAATGATTCTCCAATTGCGGTTGTTACTGATTTAACATGATCAATGCTCATAACATATTTCTCAATTCCCTTTAAATCAGATTCAACCTCTTTAATATCGGTTCCTTCGGGCAACCAATAATTTACAGTCACCAAAGGTTTTGTTAGTTCAATAAAAAATGGTTTTTTTACTCTACCAAAAACGATTAAACTTCCTATTAATATTAATACTATTGCTGTAAGTGAAATTAGTCTGTGGCGTAAAACCTTCATCAAAAGTTTCTCGAATATTTTATATCCTTTTCCTGAAAAAGGCACTTTATTCATAGCGCTTTTATTCACTTTTAAGAAGATATCGCTAAAGAGAACATTTTGAGTTACAGCAAAAAGCCAACTTAAACCCAAAGAGATGGCTAAAACCTGAAACATTGATTCACAAATTTCCCCCACACTTCCGGGAGACAGGTAAATAGGCAAAAAAGCCAAAATAGCAATCAAGGTTGCACCAAACAAAGGCCAAATAGTTGTTTCGGCTCCAATTAGTGCAGCCTCTCGTCTGGAACGTCCTCTTTGTAAGGCTATAAGAGCCCCATCGGTGACAACAATGGCATTATCGACCAACATACCCATAGCCACAATAATAGCTGCTAATGATGTGCGTTGTAATGCAATATCGCCTGCCAGCATTACAATAAAAGTTGCTAAAATTGTAAGAATTAATCCACTCCCAATAAGCAGCCCCGAACGTATGCCCATAAACAAAAGAAGAATCAGAACAACGATAGCTACTGATCCAGCAAGATTGGTCATAAACACACGGTTGGATTCAACAACCTCATCGGATTGGAAATAAACCTTTTCAATATTCAAACCAATGGGTAATTGTGCTTTTAGTTCTTCCAAACGTTTATCAACAGCATCGCCCACATCCATAACATTAACATCCCAAGCCATAGAAAGACAAATACCAATAGACTCTTTACCATTAAGATGCATTAAGTTTCTCACTGGTTGCTGATAAGATTTCTTTATATCTGCAATATCTTTAAGTTTAATTTGTTGCTTGCTATAATCCTGAATCACCAAATTACCCAACTCCTCAATGGTCTTAAAACTACTTCTGTCACGAATTTTTATTCTTTGTCCATCTACCTCAATTTGCCCATTATCCCATCTTGAATTAAGATCATTTAAAAGAACCAGTACTTGCCCTGGATTAATTCCAAAACTTGCCATTCGAGAACTCAATAGATTAATCTCGATACTTTCTTTTTTAGTTCCAAAGAGTTTTATTTTTGCTACCCCATCTACCATCAAGAGCTCACGCTTCAGCATAGCCGAATAATCATGAAGTTCGGCGTAGCTATAATCATCTCCCGAAAGGGATAGAAAAATACCAAAAACATCGCCAAAATCGTCCAATACCATAGGATATGCCGTACGTGGTAATTTAACACGACAGTCGTTAACCTTGCGCCTTAAATCGTCCCAGATTTGTGGCATTTCATGAGTTTTCTTGCTTCCTTTAATCTCTACGGTTACAATAGATAGACCTTCTTTTGATTCCGATTCTATAAAATCGAGCCCTTTAGTCGCTTGAACAGCTTGTTCAATAACATCAGTAACTTCCAACTCAACTTCATGAGGAGAAGCACCTTGGTAAGACGTTATAACCAAAGCTGTTTTCAGTGTAAATTCAGCATCTTCAAGCTTTGCCAATTTCGTATAGGAAAATACACCACCAACAAGACTAAAGAAAACGGCAACCCAGATTACAACCCTGTTGTTGACCGAATAATTAGCAATATTCATAATAGACCTCCTATGTTTGAATTGGTCTTTTCTATCAATAGTTTCACAGCTTGTTTATCGATAAGGAAAGCCGCACCAGCAACTACAATTTGCTCACCTTTTCGAATTCCTTTTCGAACCAATACCTTATCATTAGCTAATAAACGAACAATCTCAACTTCACGCTGATTGACTAACTTCTGTTTTTCGTTATAAACCCAAACAATGCTCTTCCCTTTATAATTTACAACAGATGCAACAGGAAGCTCATAGCCATCTTCAGTGTTTGTTTCACTAATTTCAATATTCAAGCTGGCATTCATTCCTGGACGAAGGTTTTTTGCCTCCCCCTTGTTTAAATATACTTTTATAGGATAAACCTGATTATTCCCTGCCGTTTTTTTACTGATTTCCTTTAGTTTAGCTGCAATAACTCTTGTCTTACCATTTTTCACTGTGCAGGTGAAAGATTTAAAATCTTCAGAATGACTAGCAATACTCTCTGGAACACCAGCAATAACCTCGAGAACAGAAACATCAAGCAAAGTCAAAATTGGATAACCTGCTCCAATCTTTTCAAAATTTTCAACCATTTTGGTCTGTACATAGCCATCAAAAGGGGCAAAAAGCTTCGTGTCATTTAAAGCATTTTTTGCTTTATTGAAATTAGACTCTGCCACTGCCGCAGCAACGTCAACTTTCTCTTTAGTGCTTTCGGGCACCGATTTTTTCTCATAAAGTTCCTGATAACGTTTCGCATCCTGCTTTGCGTGTAACCAATTGGTTTTAGCTGATTCCAAATTAACCTCAAAATCACGAGGGTCAATCTCAGCTAACAAGTCACCTTTTTTTACGAACATGCCTTCTTTTGCATTAAGCTGTACCAAAGGACCTGGAACTCGGAATGCCAATTTTACCTCTCGAGATTCTTTTACTTTTCCAGGAAAGGTGTAGATAGATGTATTATTTCTACTCTCTACTCGCACAACTTTTACAGGTCGTACAGTCTTTTCAACTTCTGTTTTGGCATTACAGCCAAAAAGGAATAAGGATAAAATTAATCCGGCTCCCAATAATCGTATTGATGTCATCAAATTATTATTTAGATATTTCATTTTTAAAACTCCGATTTATTAATTAAACGTTTGTTTAACTCGTAGGTGTAAAAAAACACGCAAATCACTTTGCGGTTTAATCAGCCTATACAACTTACTCTTTTCCCAACTGAAGCGTTAAATAATTCTGAACAAATAGATGTAAGATTTTTCTTGTTTCACGTTTATTTTTATTTGAAAAACTAGTATCCCCAAGAGCAATATCCATCGCTCTTGGGGTAGACAAAGCTTTATTCACCATTCCTAATATCATAACTGGCATCATTTTACACACAGTATCATCAATGTCTGACTTACAATCCTTTATACATTTATACATGTACTCATGACTCTTCGATATAATGGATAAAATAAGATCTACAATATTCTTATTCCGATTTAAAGACAACTCAGTTCCAAAAACATAACTTACCAAATCGTAATCGACAAAATGATCTACATATGTTTGAAATATTAGAGTTGTTCTTTCTCGAGGTTCTAAATTTAGGTCCTTAATCTTTCTCGTCTTTTCGTCCATCTTATTAGATGTCTCAGTAATTAAATCAACAAGAACACCTTCTTTCGATTTGAAATAATAAGAGATCATAGCAATATTCACACCTGCTTCCTTAGCAATTTGTCTCACACTAGTTCCATCATAACCATTCTTCACAAACAGCTGAGCTGAGGCATTCAAAATTTTTGATCTACTATCTTCCATATCAATTAATTTGATGCAAAGTTAAACAAGCGTTTAACTTTTGCAAGGGTATTTTAATTTTTTAACATCTGACTACGTAAAAAACAACTCACATGCAGCTAAATATGAAAACATATTTCCCCAATTTTCATGCATTTTCCATCAAGACTTATACTTTTGATGAATCAAATCAATTTATTTTATGCGGTTCGTTAAAATACCTCAACTTTTAAAGAAGCTATTTCCTAGCTTGACATGGGATTACAATACGGGTGACAAAATCGTCTACATCACCTTTGATGATGGTCCTATTCCTGAATCTACAGCATGGACTCTTAATCTTCTTAGAGAGAAAAATGTTAAAGCAAGCTTCTTTTGTGTAGGCGATAATGTAAGAAAATATCCTGAAATATATCAGCAAATATTAGACGAAGGTCATGCCGTTGGCAACCACACACACAATCATCTCAGAGGTTTCACAAGCCAAACACAAGCTTATATTGATAATGTAGAATTAGCAAGTCAATACATCGACTCAAAGCTATTCCGCCCTCCATATGGAATGATCAAACGCTCACAAGCTAAAAGACTATTAATGGACTACAAAATTATTATGTGGGACGTTCTTAGTGAAGATTACCGTCAGGATATTACACCTGGAGAATGCTACCTAGCTGTTCTTAAAAACATCCGACCTGGTTCAATCATTCTTTTCCATAACCATGTAAAATCAGAAACCAATATGCGCTATGCATTGCCTCGATTAATAGATGAACTTCAAAATAGAGGCTTTGAATTTGAGGTTTGCAGCTAAAGTTACTCCAACAAACTTGTACCAAACCTTTACTTTCTAAAACACCATTCTCCACAAACATAAATAGCGTTAAACCATAATACACGCATAGCCTCTTCATCGCTACCAAAATAAGTACAATCAACACCTCCTTAAACTTGACAGATTTGACAAGGTAGTATGTTTAATAATAAACATATCTTCGTTTAGAACTAACACCTCTTAAATTATAACATGCGCCTAATCCTCTTTCTTCTTATTTTATTTGCAACAAACACCTTCGCTCAAACAATTATAACTGGGAAGGTTTCCGACCAAACCAAGCAAGCCTTACCTGGAAGTAGTATTTATATTAAAGACAGCTATATAGGTACTGTGAGCAATAGTCAAGGCAATTTTAAGATAAAAATTCCCAAAATATATCAATCTGGCAAGCTATGCATTAGCAGTATAGGCTATCAATCCAAAGAAATTAGTTTAAACAAGTTGGTAACTCCCCTACTTGTAAAACTAGAAAAGGATACTGCTCAACTAAATGAGGTACTGGTTATGCCCAAAGATACCTTACTTGCCTTATTACGTAAAGCGTATGGGAAAATTAAAGATAACTACCCCAATGTGGATACCAGAATGAAAGGTTTCTACAGAGAATCGTATTACGAAGCGAATAAAGAAGAGTATTTATATTTTGGGGAGGCTATAATTGATGTTTTTAAGTCCTCATATAATAACTCTTCTGAAGGTCAGGTTAAAATTGAAGAGAGTCGAATGAATAAACATCCCTTGTACCACGATTACAGTTCGGTAATGTGGTATGGAGGTTTACATTTCCCATTATACTCAGATGATATCAAACATCGAGCCTCATATTTATCACCTAAGGATTTTAAAAGATATGATTATACGATCTATAAAGATAAACTAGATAACCAATCCGTATATCGAATCGAGTTTAAGCCCAAAGAGGGGCAAAAAGCTAAATATCAAGGGAGATTTTATTTAGATATAACTTCTTTAGCATACTTGTATAGCGAATGTACCTTTTCTGACTTTGGTTACGAAAAAAGAAATAAATACTTGTTTTTTAATGGGTTAAGTGTTTCAAAAAGAAAAGAACAACTAAAGTATAAATTTTGGAAAGGCAAATATTATCTTTCTTTTAGCTCTTCTAAAGAAAACCTTTACAATAAAAAGACACAATCCAAATTAATTCGAATTTACGAATACCTAACAACAGATATTAATTCAAAAGATGCCAAACCCATCCAATTTGCAGAACAGACAGAATTAACAGATGTGTTTTATCTAAAAGCTAAGGACATTCAAAAATCAGACTGGCAAGATAAAACACGCATTCAAGCAGACAGTTCCTTAATTAAACTAATGGAATATAGTCCAAACAAGTCAAACTCCTTATTACATAAAGAACACAATCTCCCTAAAGGCTACCAGTTTAAGCAGAAACTAATGAAAGTTCTCACTCACACCTATGCAGATATTTACATTCGAGCAAAATCGAATAAATCTATAACCGAAGCAAAAATCATCTACACACCTTCCCCTGATTTATCTTTTAATAAATCAATCCCTACTGGTAACAGTCCAGAATTCTCCTTTGGAATGAAAATGGGTTATAAATTGAATCCTCATTTTGACATCAACTATGATTCGCAAGAATCTATTGGTAAAAATATATCTGAATTAAATTCATTAGGATTTGCATACGAAACCCCAATCATCAATAGAGGAAATCAATTACTGCTGATGTGTGGTGTTAATTATTTCTTTTTACAAGAAGGAATTCATGTTGGATATTTTAAATCAAAATCGAACTTTAAAGCTGGGGGTAAAAAGTTTAATGCTGATAAAATCGCTTTATATATAGGAAAGAAAAAACAAGGCCTTTCTTTTGACTTAGGCCTAAGAACCAAACTGAAAAAATTCTATAGTCTATTTGTAATGGGAGGCTATCAATTTAATTTACAGGAACAAGACCGTTTGTTTATTAAAGAAAAATCAGGTTTCTTTTTAACCCGTAAAAAAGCCAATATTTCATTGAAAAATTCCTCAATCAAATATTTTGAAGATGGTATACAAACTTCGACAACATGTTTTGATACAAATAACTTTAATTTAAAAGTTGGTATAAGGATTATGCTTTAGTTTAACTTTGTTGACTATGATACAAAACAAAGATTACATCCTTCAAATGATTGAAGCAGCAGGTAAAGCACTTGCCAAAATAATTGGTTTTAGAGAACAGGAAGAATTTCATCAAGCTCTTGAAGAAATTGAACTTTGCTATTCGGAACATTTCGATTTAATACATATCGATACTGAAAGTAATTATATCAAACTCGATATCTATGGCGAATTACTCAAACACGAGGCTGATATTAACGGCAAACTAGGTGAGGATTTAAAGGCAAAAGAGCTTTATAAAAAGGCACTACAGAGTCTTTCAAAGGCTGAAATAAAAAGTAAGAGTTTCGATATGAAACGAATGGGATTGATGAATGAAATTAAATCAGCCATACGATAAATTTCGAAGGTACTTATCAGATGAATTAATAAGCATCTAGAAAAATCATCTGATAACTTTTCGTTCTTAAGATGAATTCATTTGATAATTTATTTACATCAAGATGAATTTATCCGATAAATATTCATGATGTAAATAACTTATCGGATAAATAAAATTACTTAAGATCCCTTTCTTTCGCCCCATATGCCGACATTATTGCATGGTGTTTAATACCTAATCATTTTCACTTAATGGTGCGCATCAATAACACAGAATTAATAACTATACTGACAAGCGAAATGGTAGTCTGGTGAATAAAGACATTGCTATAAATCTTGGGTTAATATAGTCGAGAGTTATCAGATGAATTAATAAGCATCTAGAAAAGTCATCTGATAATTTCTTGACGATAAATCAATTTATCCGATAAATTTTCATGGTATACATTAGTTATCGGATAATAAAATTGCTTAATTTTCATACTATAAGCTTTTCCTAATCAATAATTAAACTTATATTCCTGTTAAATTAAAAAATCAAAATATGGATTTTGAAAGTGGACATATTTATCATATCCTTAATCAAGGGAATAATAAAAGAAGAATCTTTTTCAAAAGAGATAACTACCTCTATTTTATCAAGAAAATAAGAACACACATACTCCCATATGCCGATATTATTGCATGGTGTTTAATGCCTAATCATTTTCACTTAATGGTGCGCATCAATAACACAGAGCTAATGATTAATCCTCATAAGAAAAATGAAAAACTAAGAAATATTAATAGCTCCATAGCCATAATGCTGCATTCATATACAAGAGCTATTAATAGAGCTGAAAATACATCAGGTTCTCTTTTTAAAGCACGCACAAAATCTTATTGTTTGGATAAAATTGAGACAATAGATAATATCTGGTATTCCGACAATGGTATAAGCATGATAAACACAGATCACTCGACAAGTTATCATTTGCAAACTTGTTTTAATTACATACACAACAATCCAACTGCAGCAAAATTGATAAAATGCAATACCGATTGGGAATTTTCTTCTGCGATTGATTATGCTGACAAGCGAAATGGTAGTCTGGTGAATAAAGGTATTGCTATAAAGCTTGGGCTAATATAATCGAGAGTTATCAGATGAATTAATAAGCATCTAGAAAAATCATCTAATAACTTTTTTTCTTCAAGATGAATTTATCCGATAAATTTTCACCTTGTAAATAATTTATCGGATAAACTTCGGAGATCTTTATCTGATGATTTAATATCAAAGAAGAATAGTCATCAGATAAATTTTAAACCTGATGATGAATCGATTTACCTGATGAATATTCGAGATGTAGACAATTCATCGGATAATTTCTTGACGATAAATCTTTAGGGTCTCAATAATTTATCGGATAAATAAAATTGATTAGTCATCTTTACTCTCTCCTCCAAATTCCATTAAATAGGCTTTGATAAAACCATCTAAATCGCCATCTAAAACGGCTTGTACATTTGAGGTTTCGTGACCTGTACGAACATCTTTTACCATTTTGTAGGGTTGCATCACATAAGAACGAATTTGTGAGCCCCACTCTATTTTTTTCTTGGATCCTTCAATCTTGTCAAGCTTTTCCTGTCTCTTACGCAATTCAAGCTCGTATAGCTGCGATTTAAGCAAGCGTAAAGCATTTTCACGATTACCGAGCTGCGAGCGGGTTTCAGTGTTCTCTATAGTAATGCCAGTGGGGGCATGTCGTACTCGAACACCTGTCTCCACCTTATTCACATTCTGTCCACCTGCACCACCCGATCGGAACGTATCCCAAGTGATATCAGCAGGATTAATCTTAATTTCAATGGTATCGTCAATAGCAGGATATACATAGACTGAAGCAAAAGTTGTCATTCGTTTATTGGCCGCATTAAAGGGTGATAAGCGAACCAAACGATGCACACCACTCTCCGATTTTAAGAAACCAAAAGCAAAATCGCCTTCAAACTCTAAGGTTGCCGATTTAATGCCAGCCTCATCGCCTTCCTGATATTCTAACTGACGCACCTTATAACCGTTGGCTTCGCCATAACGCAAATACATTCGATATAGCATGCCTGCCCAATCTAAACTCTCGGTACCACCAGCACCTGAGTTAATTTTCATGATGGCTCCAAAATGATCCTCCTCCTTACGAAGCATATTCTTTAGCTCAAGTTCTTCGAGAAGTTTTATAGAGCTCGTATACTGCTCATCAACCTCTAACTGTTCAGCTTCCCCTTCTTTAGCAAACTCATAAAGCACTTGTAGATCGTCTTCAGCTGCTTTCACCTCATCATAAGATTCTACCCACGATTTAAGTGTTTTAACTTTCTTCATTTGCAACTCAGCCTCTTTAGGATTATCCCAAAAACCAGGCACTTGAGTTCGCATTTCTTCTTCTTGTATCTGAATTAATTTGGCATCAATGTCAAAGATACCTCCTCAACGCTATCGTGCGCTCCGCTAAATCTATTAGCTGGTCATTTGTTATCATGTGTTTGTAGTTTTATAATCGAGACCAAAGTTAACAAAATTCAATTGTTTACAATAGATCATGAGATATGAGAATCAAGACATAAGATTGATTAATAAACTACTTGTAGTAGGATATTGCAATAAGCGCAACAGGTTCGGGATAGACTTATTATAAAAACATTTTCAAAACCTGATCAAAAACCTTTAATTCTAAGATAATAGAAATTGCTTTTAAGGTACAGGGTCGTGTCCATGTCCACCCCAAGGGTTACAGGATAGAATTCGTTTTATCGCTAAATAACTGCCTTTTAAAGGACCATGAATTTTTAATGCCTGCATGGCATATGTAGAACAAGAAGGTGTGTATCGACAAGCCGAAGGCGTCATCGGAGAAATAAACATCTGATAAAACCTAATCGGTAGTATCATAATGAAGAGAATCCCCTTTTTTAATGTTCGCAATATACTTGTCATATTCGGTTCCTATTCGCCTAAGAGCTTTTACGAGTTTCGTATCCATCTCGGCAGTTTTCAGAATGGTTTTAGGCAAATATACAATCATAAACGATATTTGCGCTTCTCTTTCATTCAAATCCTGATAAAGCAAGTGCTTATTCAAACGATATATTTCACGTATTCTTCTTTTCAAAAGATTACGCTTAACAGCATGCTTAAAACTTCGTTTAGTTACCGTAATAGCAACCTGAGCAGGAAAATCAACATCAAGTGGTATACTCTTCCAAACAATACGAAATGGGTAACATGTAAACCCCATACCGTCCTCAAATAAGCTACTGATACGCTTTCTATGACAAAGGCGTTCATCTTTTGTAAAGCTATATTTTATAGAATCGGTCATGAATGATGATTATGGGCTAATAAAAAAGGGGAAAGTAACTTTCCCCAATTTCCTTTGAAGAGATCTTTTTAAAGATCAACTTACAATATTTTACTTGTCTTTATTCTCTTTGTTGAATATTTTGATGTACTGATCCAAAGCCATAGTCATAGATGGAGCTTGTGGCATTGGTGCTTGAATATCAAGACGAAGACTAGCATCTTTAACTGCTTTCGAAGTTGCAGGACCAAAGGCTGCAATTACAGTACCATCCTGAGAAAACTCTGGGTAGTTTTGTAATAGAGACTTAATTCCTGAAGGGCTATAAAAAGCTAAAATATCGTAATTCACATCAGCTAAATCAGACAAATCGCTACTTACTGTTTTGTAAAGAATAGCTTTTGTATATTTAATTTTACTCTTATTCAACAAAGCAGGAATTGACTGTTTATGAATATCAGAAAGAGGCAATAAGAATTTCTCTTTCTTGTGCTTAACGATTGTATCAATCAAATCTTCGAAAACACGTACTCCAAAAAAGATCTTTCTCTTACGGTATACGATATACTTCTGAAGATAAAAAGCTGTTGATTCTGAAATACAGAAGTATTTCATATCATCCGGAATCGTAACACGCATTTCTTCCGCAATTCTAAAAAAGTGATCAATAGCTGTTCTACTGGTGAAAATTACAGCAGTGTGATCAAGAATATTGATTCTCTCTTGTCTAAATTCTTTAGCACTTATACCTTCGATTTGAATAAAAGGGCGAAAATCAATTTTTAAGTTGTACTTTTCTGCCAGATCGAAATAAGGCGATTTTTCCGTTTGGGGCTTCGGTTGCGAAACTAATATTGTTTTGATTTTCAAGGCGATGTTCTTTAATTAAAACATTATTTTCCACTCTATTATTCCTATCCTACCAATAATTTGTAAATCATCAGCAAAGGGAATATTTCCAGAGCGCAAAGATACAAAATCATATAAAATATCGAAACATGTTTTCGGAATAATATTTTAAATCCACGTGCTATTCTTAAAACATAGAAGAAGGAAATAATGAAAACCCCAATATACATGAGCCATTCAACTGCAAAAGATTGTACAAATGGTAAAGCAATAATCACTGGGAAAAGAAATAATCCAAGGTTTTTATTGTATAGAAAAGTTGTATATATATATTCCTTACTCTCATTACTTCCCTTAAAAACATAACCTAAACTCCTAACAACGATTACTTTCCCAACATAAAGCAAGAATATTCCTATTAAAACAAGAGCAAACTCTTCAAAACCATACTGCTGAGAAGAAGAATTTGAATTATGATTCAAAATATTTATTGCAAACAAGGAAATATTTATTGCAAACAAAATATTAATAATTGCCGAACCTTTTATCATATTGATATTCTTCTCAAGAAAAAGATTATTGGCAGTATGAGAATTGAAAATAGATTCAACTAGTTTCGATAAATATTTACTAAACAAAAACTTAACTGAAGCAAGAAGAAATAATGAAAACAAGATAACACCAACAAACCAATCGTTTCCAAAACCTATATTCTGAATTCGAAATATTGAGTCCCCTCCAAATTTAGGCTCTTGTTTTATTACGGTATGATGCAAGGTATCAGCTGCAACAATTGTATCATTTTCTATAAGGCTTGAATCTCTTTGAATAGAATATGAACTTAAAAATTCCTGATTAACTCCAACAGAATCGATAGATATAGATTTATTGATTGTATCTCCCTTAACAATACTTATTGAATCACTCCCAGACGATTGGAAATCATTAACCAGCGTGTCATTAGATAAATTAAAATCAGGGAAATAGAGACTCTTCATAGTTTAATAATGTCTATCAGGATAAGTGATCACAAATATAGGAAATAAAAGAAATGAAAATCCTGAAACTGAGTGATAGATTTTATTTCAGAAATTCACCAAATACACTTTTAAAATAAGCTCTTTAGGCTAAAACTATTTCCAGGCTTAACTCCTCTTTCAGTTTGTTTTAGTGAGCAACATTCGTTTTGAATATCGTGCTGAAAAAAGAGTGTATAATTCTTCTCCACAGCTTCCTTCAAAAAAGCCTGCTTTTCTTCAAGTACTATAGTTGGAAATAAGTCATAAGCTGCTATCCATTTCACATTTACATTTGCCATAGTTGGAATAAAATCAGCTGTAAAAACAATGGTTCCGTCATCATTCTTAACCAAAACAGCCATTAATCCAGTGGTATGACCATTAAATATGCGAATTTCTACATTGGGAAATAACTCACCATCTTTCTCAATAAACTTTAGCTTACCCGATTCAAAAACCGGCATCATATTTTCTGGATAATAGCTATCCTTTTCGCGAACATTCGGATTCAAATAATTCTCCCATTGCGCTTTACTTACCCAATGCGTAGCGTTAGGAAAAACTAATTCCAATTCTCTGGTTCCATTCTTGTAACGAGTCGAGCCTCCACAATGGTCAAAATGAAGGTGAGTTAAAATCACATCTGTAATATCTTCAAAATCGACTCCTAATTTACTCAACGAAGCTTTTAGACTGATATCTGCTATATAATTGTGGTTACTAGCTTCAGCCTCAGAAAGCTTATCGCCAACGCCATTATCAATTAGAATTCGACGATCACCATCAACAATTAACATACTTCTCAATGCACAATCACAAAGATTATTATCATCTACTGGATACTTTTTGCTCCACATAAATTTAGGAACAACGCCAAACATGGCTCCTCCGTCACATTTCAAAATTCCTGTTTCTATCGAATAAATCTGCATATGCTTCTTGTTTTTATCAAACTAAATGTAAGATGAATACTCTTTAGGTTTCTAAGCTCGTATTATCAATTAAAGTTCAAAGTAAGAAAGAAAAAAGAATACTGCCAATCACTGAGGATTTGATTACATTTAGCTTTCATTACTTTTAGGAGGTTAAACGAGTTCAGGTATTAATATTTCAAGAACAATTCGCACTTGTATATCTAAAGATTTAATACATATAAAGTAAACTAATCAACTGCTAATAAGTAATTAATAATAATTTAATTAGTCATACCTTAATATTGACTATTTTAGGAATCAATAAAGGAAAAAATATAATAGATGAGGGTACATTTTATTGCTATTGGAGGAGCTGCTATGCACAATTTAGCACTGGCACTACATAAAAAAGGATTTAAGGTTTCAGGATCGGACGATGAAATATTTGATCCTTCAAAAAGTCGATTGGATCAATACGGATTATTACCTAATGCCTGGGGTTGGTTTCCAAACGAAATAAACTCAGATATTGATGCTATCATTCTTGGCATGCACGCTCGTATTGATAATCCTGAGCTCCTAAAAGCAAAAGAATTAGGTTTGAAAATCTATTCTTATCCAGAATATATCTATGAGCAAACAAAAGATAAAATACGAGTTGTAATTGGTGGTTCGCATGGTAAAACAACCACTACTTCGATGATTATGCATGTCTTAAAATGCAACAATATCGACTTTGATTATATGGTTGGAGCACAAATTGAAGGATTTGACACCATGGTTAAGCTTAGTGAGGATGCTAAAATAGCCGTGTTTGAAGGTGACGAATACCTTGCCTCTCCTATTGACCCTCGTCCTAAATTCCATCTTTATCACCCTCATATTGCTTTATTAACAGGCATTGCTTGGGATCACATTAATGTTTTTCCAACTTTTGAGAACTACTTAAGTCAATTTGAAAAATTCATTGATTTTATCAAACCTCAAGGTAGTCTCATCTATTTCGAAAAGGACGATCATATTGCTAAAATGATTGAAGATAAGCGAAGTGACATCTCCTACCTACCATATAATTCCTTTCCACATAAAGTAAAAAATGGCGTTAGCTCTTTAATAACCGAAGAAGGAGATTTAGAACTATCAATTTTTGGTGAACACAATCTTCAAAACCTTAAAGGAGCACACCTAATCTGTAGAGAATTAGGTGTCAGCGATGAGCAATTTTACAGCTCTATCCAAAGTTTTGGAGGAGCAGCAAAACGCCTACAAACCTTAGCTCAAAACGAACAAACCATAGTCTATCAAGACTTTGCACATTCACCATCAAAACTTGAAGCAACAACTAAGGCTGTAAAGAATCAATTCACGGATAGAAAACTAGTTGCCTGTATGGAATTACACACCTTTAGTAGTTTGAAGGAAGAATTTCTACCGGAATACAGAAACAGTATGGCTTTGGCTGATATTGCAATGGTTTATTTCAACCCTAAAACCGTTGAACACAAAAAATTAAAAGCTATTACAGCAGATCAAGTTAAGGAAGCTTTCGGTGGCGATAACTTAAAAGTTTATACAAATTCTGATATTCTAATCAATGACTTATTAGAACTTAACTTCGATAAAACGAACCTGCTTTTAATGAGTTCAGGTAATTTTTCAGGCGTAAATCTTCAAGAATTAGCTGATAAGATAATTGAGTAAAGAATACTTAATCAATTTATATTGAGATTAATTAGAGGTGCTAATATTTAGCATCTCTTTTTAGATCCGCAGGTTTCCTATCATATTAAGTTTATAAAGATTCTATTTCAAACTGAACAAATCATCTATAAACTCAACGATTAAGGCAAAATTCTAAATACAACATCAATCAAGTTAAACGTTCAAAATTGACTGTCAAGCCAATGATTTAAGGTTCTTTGAAATCTCAAAACATATAGAAATTCAGAAAAACAGCTTAATAACATAGAGAATAATTCTCTAGATATCCCTACATTTGCGCTCAGCTAATTTTAAAATACAACATCATGGTGCATACTATTGGGGACAACAATTCCCTATTCAACCAATTTATAGCTGAAATTCGCGACGTAAACGTTCAAAACGAT
The DNA here is from genome assembly GCA_016744515.1 of Marinifilaceae bacterium. GTDB lineage: Bacteria > Bacteroidota > Bacteroidia > Bacteroidales > Marinifilaceae > Ancylomarina. The sequence goes on from JADGEF010000004.1 coordinate 51,539, forward strand.
CCTTTACGATTCAGAAGAAACCTAGAAAGAGTGGGTGAAATCTTTGCTTATGAAATCAGCAAAACTTTCAATTACACTGAAAAAGATATTCAAACTCCACTTGGAATTGCAAAGATGAATCTTCCTAAAGATGAAATTGTAGTTGCATCTATTCTTAGAGCTGGTTTACCATTACACAATGGTTTATTAAACTATTTCGATCGTTCTGAAAATGCCTTTATCTCTGCTTATAGAAATTATAACGAAACTGGTGAGTTCGAAATTAAGTTCGAATACATTGCATCTCCTTCTATCGATGGGAAAGTTGTGATTTTAGCTGATCCAATGCTTGCTACCGGTTCATCAATGGAGTTAGCTTACAAGGCTATACTCACAAAAGGAACACCTAAGCATGTTCACATTGTTTCTATTATTGCTAGTACAGAAGGTGTTGAATATGTAACAGACAAACTTGATGGTGAAAATATCACATTTTGGATGGGTGCTGTAGATCCTGAGTTAAACTCTAAATCATATATCGTTCCTGGTTGTGGTGATGCTGGAGATTTAGCTTTTGGTTCAAAACTATAAGAAAAATAAAACTATCATATACCAAAAAAGACCTGCAAATTGCAGGTCTTTTTTTACATCTATTTTTGAAGTCTATTTCTTCAAAATCTCTTGATACTTCTTTTGATCTTTAAGCACAGATACGGCCTCTTTAAGAACTTTATCATCACGAAGAGCATACAATATACCACCTATTTGATAATGATAACGCTTTACAATTTCATAAGTCAAAAGTGTCTTTATTTCTTTTTCAAACATCTCAAGATCACGATCTAAATTTGGCGTTAACTTGGCTGTTATATCATCAAATTCCGCTTTTGCAAGCGAAAAACATTTCTCTTCTTTAGCAGATTTCTTTAGCGCTTCAAGAATTTCAATACTCTCTGATTCATACTCAAACTTCTCAGTTTTTAAGAATTGCTTAAAATCCTCATAGTCTTTATCAGATAATTCAAATGAGTTTGCATCTGCAATTTCAGTATGCTTATTGGCAAAAAATGTAGCATAATCAAATATCTCATGCTTACGAATTAGGGCTACAGATAAACTACTAAACAAATCCATTTCAACTTTCACATCAGGAAGTATACCGCCACCATCGCGTACAATACGTCCATTCTTTGTTTTAAATTCACTAATCAATGTATCAGGTACTTTCCCTACACTACCATCCTTATTACGATGGCTATAATCTAATGCTTGAATACATCTTCCGCTAGGAATATAATATTTTGCAGTTGTTACCTTTAATTTCGAATTGTAGCTAAGGTTACGCGTTGTTTGTACAAGCCCTTTCCCAAATGTGCGCTGACCAACAACAATACCTCTATCCAAATCTTGAATAGCTCCCGACACAATTTCAGAAGCAGAAGCAGATCCTCTATTTACAAGAACTGCAATTGGAATCTGCGTATCCATAGGCACTTTTTCGGCCTTGTATGTTTTATCCCACTGACTAACCTTACCTTTTGTACTAACAATATCTTCACCTTTCTCAACAAATAAATTCACGATATCTACCGCTTGATCAAGTAAACCACCAGGATTTCCTCTCAAGTCAAGGATAATTGATTTAGCATTCTTAGCCTTTAGCTCACGTAAAGCATTTCTAACTTCACCTGCAGCTTTATTTGTAAACTGATTCAAATTGATATAGCCAATAGAATCCCCTAACATTCCATGATAAGGAACCGACTTCAGTTGAATTTCAGCACGAACAACCTCTTTTTCAATGATCTTATCCACTCCTGGGCGACGAACTTTTATCGTAAGTGGTTTATTTGCCTGTCCTTTTAGGAGATTACTTACATCACTCGTATTTTTCTTTTTAATTTTTATGCCATTAATCTCAACAAATACATCACCAGCTTTTAAACCAGCCTTATCTGCAGGAAGATCTTTATAAGGTTCTGCAACAATAATATTGTCGCCATGTTTACTAATTAATGAACCAATACCAGCGTACTCACCCGTTGTCATTAACTTGAAATCCTCCATCTCAGATTCAGGAATGTAAGTTGTATACGGATCAAGAGAAGATAACATGGCATCCATACTCTTCTTAATAAGATCGCCAGAGTCTATTTCATCTACATAAAACATATTTAACTCTCTAAAAAGCGTATGGTAAATGTTTAAATTCTTACTAATTTCGAAATTCTTTTCGTCCCTGTTGAATCCAAAAAATAATGCGCTACTCAACAAAAGTGCAGCCAATATCAGTAAGATTCCATTCTTCTTAAATACCTTCATATTTCGAAATTTGAATTTATAGATTTCTTAAAATTTAGAATCCAGACATTTCGATAATTGAAAATTAATTAAATCAATTATGAGAATTGATCTCAAACGCCTAATTCCACAGACATAGAGTATGCTGTAAGCCAAAGATAGGAAATATGATTCAAGCTTTAGGTTTTTATTAACATTTATTAATGTTGGCGAATCTGATACCAAAAACAAATTATTATTAACAAAACATTTCTTCCAAAACCTATAACTCTCATAAAATCAATGAGAAAAATATAAAAATTATTTATACTAATTACATACCCACGAAAGGCTTATTTCTAAAGGGTTCAGATAAGAATAGATGAGAGAAAGAACTCTAAAAGCCCAATTTTCAGACAATTATATTTTGTTTATTCAATATTATTATTTAACTTTTCTCTTGAATTAGATCACAATCGAGTTCATTGGGTTAGTATTTATTAACTCCTTTCTTGTTCGGAAGTTAATAACGATTAGTGATTACAAAGCGGTGAAGTTTCTTCATCGCTTTGGTACTTTATAGCGGTCAGTACCATTTTTCGCAAGAAATAATTAATTTTAGGGCAAATTAATTCTGATAATTAATCTATGCGCAAAGCTCTGTCTTATTTTAAATTCTTGCTATTTCCTTTTACACTCATCTACGCAAGTATTCTTTCTATTCGAAATTTGATGTTCGATTGGGGCTTTTTAAAATCAAGTTCATTTAACCTGCCAATAATTTCGGTTGGGAATATATCTGTAGGTGGAACAGGCAAAACGCCTCATACAGAGTACCTGATTAAACTTTTACAAAACAAATACAAACTAGCCAGTTTAAGTCGAGGTTACAAAAGGAAATCAGAAGGTTTTCTTTTAGCTGATGAAAATTCAAACTCTCTAGATTTGGGTGATGAACCGATGCAGATGAACAGAAAATTTCCTGATCTCAGTGTAGCTGTTGACGCTGACAGAGTGAATGGTGTACAGCAATTACTAGCAAATGAAAAAGGCTTAAACCTAGATTGTATTCTTCTTGATGATGCCTACCAACATCGATATATCAAACCAGGACTTTCAGTTCTATTAATCGATTATAATAGACCAATATCTCATGATTTTGTGATGCCTATGGGGCGACTTAGAGAAACGGCTTCTGGAAAGAAAAGAGCAGATATCATTATTATGAGTAAATGTCCTACGGATTTAAACAAATCTGAGACAGAGAAACTAAAAAAGAGTATCAAGCCCCTACCTCATCAGGAACTATACTTCACGACTCTCGATTATGCGCCTATTGAACCAGTATTTACTTCTAGTAAAAAATTCTTAAGTCTAAATAACTCAAATAGTGAATCATTAGGAATTTTATTAGTTACGGGTATCGCAAACCCAAGGCCTTTAAGAAAATACCTTAATACTTTTTGTAGTGAATTAAACGAACTTCAATTCCCTGATCATTATACTTTTAAAGATAAAGACATCAAGCAAATTGAAAAAGCATTTAACGCTCTTAAGTTTGATAACAAGATTATTATTACAACAGAAAAAGATGCAATTCGCTTTCTAGATATGAAGATTGAATCAGATATCCTAGAAAAGAACATGGCTTATATTCCTCTTCAAATAAAATTTCTTCACAAAACCAAAGATCAATTTGATAAACACATTCATGGTTTTGTAGAAAGTTTTAAATAGAATTTATAGCACACTAGCTTTGAAAAATTCAATAAATCAAAACTCTTTCTTAGCTTTGTCCAAATTAATCAGAATTTATACAATCTCTTGGACTTTAATGTAGTACAAAACCAGGTATTACAATGAAGATTATCATCGAGTCGAAGAAATAAAAAAACGAGTAAACATGTACGAAAATTTAAAGCAAAGCATTGAAGCAGCCTGGGAAGATAGAAATCTTCTAAAAAGTGCTGACGTTCAATCTAATATTAACGAAGTAATTGAATTACTTGATAAGGGAACTCTTAGAACTGCAGAACCTACTGAGAACGGGTGGCAGGTTAATGAGTGGGTTAAAAAAGCGGTAATTCTTTATTTCCCTATTCGTAAAATGGAAACAATTGAAGTTGGTCCTTTCGAGTTTCACGATAAAATGGCTCTTAAAACCAATTATGCAGAACTAGGTGTTAGAGTTGTTCCTCACGCTATTGCTCGTTATGGTGCTTTCATTGCTCGCGATGTAGTCATGATGCCATCTTACGTAAATATTGGTGCTTACGTTGGTCAAGGAACTATGGTTGATACTTGGGCTACTGTTGGATCTTGTGCTCAAATCGGGAAACACGTTCACCTTAGTGGTGGTGTTGGTATCGGTGGTGTTTTGGAACCAATTCAAGCTGCTCCAGTAATCATCGAAGACAACTGTTTCATCGGATCACGTTGTATCGTAGTTGAAGGTGTACGCCTTGAAAAAGAAGTTGTACTTGGAGCCAATGTCGTTCTTACTAAGTCAACTAAAATTATTGATGTAACTGGTGATCAGCCTGTAGAGTATGATGGATATGTTCCTGCTCGTTCGGTGGTTATTCCAGGTACAAGAACAAAGAAATTCCCTGCTGGTGAGTATCAGGTTCCTTGTGCATTAATCATTGGTAAGCGTAAGGCTTCTACCGATCTAAAAACATCTTTAAACGATGCATTACGCGAATATGACGTAGCTGTTTAACTAATAGAAATACTTAAGTGACCAGAGTATTTATGAGTACTTAAAGTGACTAGAGTATTTATAAGTTCTGAAAAAAATTCTTTGCGTTCTCTGCGTGGAATCTAATTAGTACTTAAAACTTTACTATGCATAACGATATAAAAAAAGCTTTAGAGATTCTTAAAAGTGGTGGAATCATTCTTTATCCTACAGATACGATTTGGGGTATTGGATGTGATGCAACTAATGTAGAAGCTGTAAAACGTATTTATGAGATAAAGCAGCGTGAAGATTCAAAATCCATGTTAGTTCTTATGGAGAATCCCAACCGTATTAGCTCATATGTTGATGATGTGCCTGAGATCGCTTTAGATCTACTTGAAGTTACTGATAAACCAACAACTATCATTTATTCGGGAGCCAAAAACTTGGCTAATAACCTGATTAATTCTGATGGTAGTATTGGAATTCGAATTACAACAGAGGACTTTACTCAGCAACTCATTCAACGTTTTAAAAAGCCTATCGTTTCTACTTCAGCAAATGTTAGTGGTGATGCTCCAGCGCAAAACTTCATGGCAATAAGTCAAGACATTATAGAAGCAGTTGACTATGTGGTTGAATATCGGCAGGATGATATGACTAAATATCAAGCATCTAGCATTATAAAAATTGGATCTGATTGGGGAGTTCAAATTATTAGAGAATAATTTAGAATTATCGATCAGTCGAGAAATAAACAAGCCCTTAACTTCAATAAGTTAAGGGCTTGTTCTATAATGTAAGTTTTACCTAATTCATTTTAATCACTTTAACACTTTGCTTCTCTAGTGTAATATGCAAATCATCTGTCATCACTCTTGGCTCTCCATCCACATGATAAGTTTTTGAATCTGATTTAATGATCATTTCACTAGCTCTCAGGTAAGTCATGTATTTTGAATTCTTAAGCTTACCTGCAAACATCTTATATACCAAAAATGGAGATAGAATAAGCGGGTATTTCTTCATCAATACAATTTCTAGTAGGCCATCATCATATTTAGCCTCCGGAGCAATAATGGCATTGTTTCCAAACTGCCTTGTATTTGCAAGATAAACACCCCAGAATTTACCCGTTACTTTTACTTGTCCAAGAAATAGCTCAACTGCAATCGGTTTGTAAGAAAATAAGCCTTTTATGGTACAATAAATATACTTTTTTAGACCTCGAAAGGTGCTCCCATCAAAGAGTGAAGCCACATGACTATCGAAACCAAGGCCAGCTACATTTATCGAATAATCATCATTTATTTTAGCAAGATCTACCTTGCGAATTTCTCCTCGCAAGATATTCGAAATTAAATTACCAACATCAGCAGTGAAGCCTAATTCACGAGCAAAACCATTTCCAGATCCATTCGGTAAAACAGCGAGAATAACATCTTTATTTACTGCCAAATGCTTCAAAGTACAATTCACACTTCCATCTCCACCACAAATCACAACAACCTTGTAATCACTTACCTTATCTACCCACAACTCATTAAATTCCTCAAGATTTTGAGTCATGATATAATCTATAGCATAAGCACTATTCTTTATTCCTTTAATAATAGCTTCAGACTTTTGCGATCCAGAGTTCGGGTTGATAACAAAAAGGATATCTTGGGATTCTATTTGCATGAGAAATCTTTATTCTAATGTTTATAATACCTCTTTCATCATAAAAGAAGACAAGCTTTATGAATTGACAATCAAGCTACAAAAGTAAAAGATTTTTTTATTCAGAATAACTTAATATCCGATATAAGAAATAATAAGAAGAATTAATTATGCGGAAGGTCTAATTATAAACAAAACTACTTGTTTCTGATACGGATTTCTTTTTGTCCTACATAAATATTACGAGCTGAGGTTCTGTACTTTGCAACCACATTTACCACAGTGTCTAGACCTTGATCTTTAGAATAGAAAAAATCGACTCTACCCGATCCTTTTTCAGCTGAGATTACTTCAGCACGAATCGGAATATATTTCCCATCAACAAGTCTTGTAATATAAAACTCTACATTCTTTGAGTAATTATTCAAGAACAACTTTAAATTCACCCGATCAGAACGGACGAATTGTTGGCTTTCAATAGATGGAAAGTTTTTTCTTAAGCTACCATTTCGTTTATATTCCTTTAAACCAATACCAGCTTTCCCTCTTTTGTAAGGTGTTTCAGCCCAAAGCTTACCATTAGAATAAAATTTCTTTTGAACACCATCTTTTTTATCATTCACATAAGGTGTCAGCGTGTAAGCCTTTCCATTTTTATGGAATTTTTTTGCGATACCCTGTAACTCATCACCTACATAAAAAACCTCATCACTCAGCTCACCAGAATCATAATAAACTCGCGCAACTCCTTCTCTAATCCCATTTTTATAAAAGGTTTCTGATCTCAGTTTTTTCTTATTATTATATCGCTTCACCCATCCTTCCAATACTTCACCTTCGACATTAGTCACAACGGTTTCCTTTGTGGTTTTTGAGTCACAAGAAAATAATATAAAAAGAGAGAAGATGAAGAGGAATCGTTTCATTTCATGTAGTCGGTTATCTCATAAAAATAAAGAAAGCTCTCGAATAATAAAATTAAGTGACAGAATATTAAGCTTTCATTACTTAAATAACGGAACAAGGAGTGGAATAAAGTCCCGAGGATGTGATTTACAGGTATATTAACCTAGTTTTTTACGTTTAATAAGGTAGGCTTGTAAAATGTCTTTGAAGGGTTTGTGAATATCTGCCTCAATAAAATCAATCGCAAATTGACTGCATAAGAGTTTCATTTCATCGTAAAATACCTTTTGCTTTTTGATAAAAGCTTCTCGAACCTCAGAAGGATTCAACTTTAAACTCTCTCCTGTTTCCATGTCGATAAACTTGGATGGACGATTGGCAAAATTGAATTGATTCTCCAGATCATGATCAGTAACAGCGAACAAAACAACTTCATGTTTATTGTAGCGTAAATGCTGTAAAGCTTCCAAAATTTCCTGTGGACTATCATCTCCCATTAAATCGGAGAAAATAATAACTAAGGAACGCTTATGGATGGTTTCTGCTAAATGATGTAAATTTTCAGAAAATTGAGTTCCTTTATTTAAGCCTATCTCCTCTTTATTATAGATTTTCAAGAGTTCCGCATACAAGCGATGAGCATGCGTTACAGATAATTTAGCTGGAGTTAAAAGTTCAATCTCATCAGAAAAAGTAGATAGACCGACCGCATCGCGTTGATTACGTAATAGGTGAATTAATGCAGCCGAACAAAGCACCGAAAAAGCCATTTTAGAAACTTTCTTATCCTGATAAGGGAAAAGCATTGACGATGAAGTATCGAGCACCAGATGAGCTCTAAGGTTCGTTTCTTCTTCGAATTGCTTAACGAAAAGCTTGTCACTTCGGGCATACAATTTCCAATCGACATGTTTAGTCGATTCACCTTTATTATACAAACGGTGTTCAGCAAATTCTATTGAGAAACCATGATAAGGACTTCGATGCAATCCAAGAAGAAAGCCTTCAACAATTTGTTTAGCCATTAGCTCCAAATTATCGAATGCTTCAAATTCTATTAAATCGGATAATTGCTTCATGAATTGGGGTTCTGAATTATAAAAGACAAGGCATTAAAACAAAAAAAAGACATAGAACCGAATTCTATGCCTTAAATATAATAGCAATGTTTTACTCTTTATTAAAGTAAAGCATTCATTTTTTCAGCAATAGCAGTTTTTGGTACAGCACCAACTTGCTTATCAACAACCTCGCCATTTTTTAAGAAAATAATGGTAGGAATATTACGGATACCAAATTTAGCAGCAGTTGCAGGACTTGCATCAACATCAACTTTAGTTACTACAAATTTGCCATCGAAATCTTGAGCTAATTCATCGACGATTGGTCCAACCATTCTACACGGTCCACACCACTCAGCCCAAAAGTCAACCAATACAGGCTTGTCTGACTTTAAAACAATCTCCTCAAAATTAGTATCATCTACTTTAATAGTCATGGTTTTTTATTTTTTTTTGGTTTATATACAGCTAAATATGCTTTTTGAAACGCTTATATCTAGCTATCTAGAATATTAATTTTCAAGCTCGCAATTTAGTTAATTTTGAATTCAATTTCAGAATTATTCTTAAAATATTCTATCAATTCGGTAGAAAGTTTCACTTTACAAGTTCTTGAGAACATCTTAAGTTTCATTTTCCCCTGATCAACTATCACAAAATTAACTAATAAATTCCCTTTATTATCTTCATGAGTCAAACAATTTTCCATCTCATTTATAAGTTCTTGAGTTAAACTCATTACTGGAATTGTAAGTGTAATTTGCTTGACTTTTTGTTCTAAAACATCAGACAATAGACCAATCGACTTAATTTTATACTCTATTTCGACTGAATCTTTAGGCCAAGTGCGCTGCTGAACGCGTCCATTTATGAAAACAGAAAGTCCCTCAACAAAATAGTTATTGAACTCAACAAAATCCTTTCCAAAAAAAGCTAATTCGAATGAGTCTGTGAAATCTTCAATGTTAACAATTGCAAAAGGGTTTCCCGTTCGAGTTATACCCCTACGAATGGCAGTAACCATACCTGCTACATTTACCTCCTTATCCTTAAACTGCAACATATCTACAGACAATTGAGATAAAGATGCATTACAAAATGAATCGATCTCCAAACGATAATCGTCCAATGGATGAGCAGATAGGTAAATACCAATCAATGCTTTTTCCTTGTTCAAACGCTCAAGTTTGCTCCATTCTCCCGAGTTTGGCACCTTTGGAGGCGTTACCACATAGTCTTCAACTCCCCCAAAAAGTGTTTGCTGAGCCATTGCTGTTTCAGCTTGCAACTTATTACCATATTTAGATAACAATTCAATAAAAGTTGTATCAAAATCGTCGGTTGCAAAGTACTGGCTACGATTAAATTCAAAGCTATCGAAACCTCCTGCCATAGCAAGGTTCTCGAGGGTACGCTTACTAACTGTTCGCAGATTAACACGTTCTACAAAATTAAAAACATCCTTGAATTCTCCGTTCTCTCTTTCTTTGATAATATCTTCTACAGCAGCCTCTCCAACGCCTTTAACCGCAGCCATACCAAAACGCACGGCACCTTCCTTGTTTACGGTAAATCGAAGGTAAGATTCATTCACATCTGGGCCTAATACAGGCAAGCGCATACGCTTACACTCATCCATGAAAATGGTTACTTTTTCGATATCAGAAAGGTTACGGCTAAGCACTGCCGCCATAAATTCTGCTGGATGATGTGCCTTAAGATAACCAGTTTGATAGGCAATATATGCGTAACAAACGGAGTGTGATTTATTAAAAGCATACTGAGCAAATGCTTCCCAGTCTAACCAAATTTTATCAATCAAGTCTTCAGCTTTCTCTATTTTACGAATCACCTCTTTATCTTCAGAAACCTTCATCTTAAAGGTCTTTCCTTTTCCCTTAACTTCCTTTTCAAAACCTTCGATAAATTTCTCGTTGGCCAAACAACCATCGATAAATTGAACTTTAAGCTTATCCATTTCGGCAATCTTCTTCTTACCCATCGCTTTACGCAAAGAGTCGGACATACCACGTGTAAATCCCCCCAGTGCTCTCGACTGGAGCATCACTTGCTCCTGGTATACCGTAATACCATAAGTATCTTTCAGAAATTTTTCCATGATTGGATGATCATAAACAATCTCCTCTCTACCATGCTTACGATTTACAAAATTTGGGATATACTGCATCGGTCCCGGACGATAAAGAGCATTCATAGCCACCAAGTCTTCGAAACGGTTAGGTTTCAATCCCTTTAAGTGTTTTTTCATTCCTGGTGACTCAAACTGGAAGATACCCGTTGTTTCGCCGTGAGAGAATAACTCGAAAGTTTTCTCATCATCCATCGGAATATTCTCAATATCTATGTCAATGCCTTTAGAAAGTTTCACATTGGCTAATGTATCTTTGATGATTGACAAGGTTTTTAATCCTAAGAAGTCCATCTTAAGCATGCCAACATCTTCTACAAATCGTCCATCGTACTGGGTAATCAATAGGTTTACGCCTTTCACTTTCATGATAGGAATATGCTCTGTTAAATTATCGCGACCGATTAAAACACCACAGGCATGTACACCAGTTTGCCGAACTGAACCTTCAAGGTTTTCAGCAAATCCAAGGGTTTGAGCAATAAGCTGATCATCCGAAGTTCTTTCTCTCTCAAGTTCTGGCTCTTCCTTAAAGGCCTTTGCCAAGCTCACTTTAGGTCCGTCTGGTACTAACTTAGCCAAACGATTAGCCTCAGATAATGGCAGCTTCAGAACACGCGCCACATCCTTAATGGATGATTTAGCTGCCATGGTTCCAAAGGTTACAATGTGTGACACTTTTTCGTGTCCATATTTTTCGGTTACCCAATCTAAAACCTGCTGACGACCATCGTCATCAAAGTCGATATCGACATCGGGCATGGAAATACGATCTGGATTCAAGAAACGCTCAAATAGCAAATCGTACTTAATTGGGTCAATATTGGTAATTTGTATACAATAGGCAACCGCCGATCCTGCCGCAGAACCACGACCTGGACCTACAATTACCCCCATATCACGAGCTGCCTTAATAAAGTCCCAAGTGATCAAGAAATAACCTGGGAAACCCATTTTCTTAATCGTATCAAGCTCAAAATCTAAGCGCTCTATAATGTCAGGAGCCAATTCTTTTCCCCAACGCTCATAAGCACCCTCAAAAGCCAAGTGACGCAAGAACTCATCAGCATCATCAAAGCCTTCTGGTAATGGGAAATCAGGCATCAATGGCGGAACGTTCAGTTCGTAATTTTCAACCTTATCAGCAATTTCTTGTGTATTTGATATAGCCTCAGGCATATCAGCAAAAAGATCGCTCATTTGAGCCGTTGTTTTAAAAAACTCCTGCTTGGTATATCGCATACGAGTCGGATCATCAAGATCTTTCCCCGTATTTAAACAGATTAACAGGTCATGAGCATCTGCATCTTCTTCATTCAAAAAGTGTGAATCGTTGGTTGCAATCACTTTCACATCGTGCTTCTGCGAAAGCTCCAAAATCTTTTTATTACACAACTCCTGATTGTCGTATATATCGGCATTCTTAACAGGATCGTTGGTTTTGTGACGCATCACCTCCAAATAGTAATCCTCACCAAAAAGATTTTTATACCAACTAATGGTTTCATCCAAATCAGCCCATCGCTCGTTCATAATATGCTGAGGTACCTCACCTCCCAAGCAAGCTGTCGAAATGATCAATCCTTCGCTATACTTTTCTAGCAATTCTCTATCGATACGCGGTTTGTAATAGAACCCATCGATATAACCTAAAGATGCTAATCGCATTAAATTGTGATAGCCAACTTTATTTTTTGCTAAAATAATCAAGTGATACCCCGATCTATCTTGTCTTTCACCTTTATCAAATCGTGTTCGTCGAGCCACATAAGCTTCAATCCCCAATATAGGTTTTACACCACTTGCGGTAGCTGCTGCATGAAACTCTTTAATTCCAAACATATTTCCATGATCGGTAAGGGCGATAGCTGGCATGCCATCTTCCTTAGCTTTATCGATCATGCGCTTAATTTTTGAAGCACCATCGAGTATGGAATATTGAGAGTGAACGTGTAGGTGTGTAAATTTAGTCATCGATACGTATTATTGAAAATTCTTGCTACATGCTAAACAAATAGGCTATCAGGCCTTTACTCGATCGGAATATAAAATTTTGATTTCGGATCGCATTCTGACAAATTTAATCTTTTCTTCGGTTATATTCTTGTGATCAGCATCGAAAATATCAATATCCACATAAGCGTATTTTTCACTACTAACATAGTTACAAAAGAACTATTTAGTGTGACGAAAGAAACCAACGACTCACCTTTTATCTCGCTCCTGCAGATTTGTAATCTGCAGGTATCGAATTGGAGATTTGTAATCTCCTCACAAAATATTTTTTTACAAAAAGCGATTACTAACATGCTTCATGAACAATAGTGAATAAATCGCCAACCCCTTAAGCCCAGATTACAAATCTGGACTAGCTTCTCTCACCCGAACTCCTGCATATTTGTAATCTGCAGATATCCACATAAGCGTATTTTTCACTACTAACATGGTTACAAAAGAACTATTTAGTGTGACGAAAGAAACCAACGACTCACCTTTTATCCATATTTATAGGCAATAGGGAAACATTTCCCTCCATTTATTTCACTTACTGTAATATTATCGAGCTTTCATCAAATCATAATTTAGTAAAACTGCTAAATATGACACATTTACCTTCTATTATCTTATGTTCGTCCATATATTGACAGACAAAAAGTATTTACACATAACTCATGTGCTCTTAATATTTTAAAAAGAAATAAATTTAATATAGCTTTGCTTCCTGAATATCTCGATTTAATGAATTACAGCTGACAAACAAAATTAGTCATGCAATTAAATCACTTGAAGGCTTATTTAAACAAGAGTTTTTTATTGAGTTTAAAATGTATTTCTGAATCACTTACAACTAAGCTTGAAGCCCTAGACTATATGTCTGGGGTTTTTATTTTAAAGATACCTCAAGCCTATAATTAGGTGATTTCAGTTGCTCAGGCATATTTCTTAAATCGGCTGTTTTTACCTTGAAAGATGCCTCATCCAATATCAAACTATCCTTCATAAACATATTTAGAACGGTGTTTCGAGTTTGAAGCAAGTTCATAAACATTGAATCGAGCTCTAGTTTTCCAACTTTATCGATACAGAGAGAAGCCAAACTAACACCCTCCTCCGAATTCGTATTCAAATAAGCCATAAACTCAACATTTGTGGTCGCCCACTGGCTTAACTGATCATCTGCAAGCTCAGGGTATGCTCTGTTTTTAGAAGTGCAGTAGGTTTTTATTGAACTCTTAAGAGCTAGAAACTCTTTCTCTTTCTGCAAGTTGGTTTCCTGAACAAATGAAAAGCTCAACTCGTTCTTCTTGCTTAATATAGTTGCTATTTTTCTCAGGTTTTTCTTTTGAGTTGCATCCAAGCTATCTTGTAAAAAGTGGAACGGAATGGTCTTGATACTTTCAGGATTTCCTCCAGCCAAATTTCCAAGGATATTAAAGGGTTGACTAGCTGTTTTAATCAAAAATTTCATGACCGTTTTCCAAATAATCTTACCGACTCTAAAGTCAGGGTCTTCAGGATTACCCGAAACTGGCAATTCGAAATCAATCTGATCATCTTTATCCTTTAACAGATATAAAGCCAGACGAACGGGTGCTTTAATTGCGTTCTTATCTTTGGTTTTCTTTCCAAAATCTAACTCTGAAATATGTATCTGATTATTGTTCTTTAGTTGAGTAGCCGTCATATCGAGGCTTGTTTTATAGTTGAACTCCCCTTGCGTGATAGGCCGAGCAATATAAAACTCCGTGTAAGGTGAGAAGCTCATCAAATCTAAATTTTCAAGCTGATTCTTAAAGTTTACTGATGAAAGATTTTTCATGCTGAATGTTCCCTCTCCCGAAGAACGACCTTCTCCATGTAATTGCATTGAATAAGCTATTGGAATAGAATCGGCTTTCTCGGATAAGATGCCCATTTTAAGAGTGATATTCTTTAGATCGTAAACAAAAGGTCGGTTTAGAGTATTATCAGTAAAGTTGACCAAACCATTCGTTACTGAAATACTTTTTAGCTGATAGAATAGATCTGATACTGTATCAATTTGAGTGCTAATTGTATCAGCAGCTAAAGAGTCAGCCTCAATATTAAGAGTATTCTGTGCTAAAGAGTCGGCTAGCATATAGGGAGCCAACATTCGTTCAAAGTTGCTAGACTCCTTGTCTAAACTGGCATAAATTTCAGGTGAATCAACCTGGATAGCTCCTATTTCGTAATGGGCTGTTCCAACATTCAGAGAATCTAAATCAACATCAATCTTTTTAGCTGCAAATAACTTTTTATCAGCTCCATCTATCATCTCAAAATCGATAACATTCGTTTGTCCCGACACAACCAAATCCATTGGCTTATCAAGACTACCTTTCATGTGAATAATCGTATTTAGCTGTCCCGAAATGGCTGAGATATCAAGATAATCGGTCAAATAAGCTTTTATAGGCTCCAAGTCGATAGACTGTGTGGCAAGGTCGATAACATAGGCATTTTTTGCATGATCGATATCGGCACTAACTTGTACGCGCCCCTTATCGCCCATGGCAAAATCGACACCCATTTCCGATTTCTGATTATTCCATGCGATAAGTGGCAATGCCAAATCCATTTTATCGAAGGCGATAGTATTCTTTTTTACCTCATCGATATAACGAACAGAACCATTCTTAAACTGAATGTTCTTAATCGAAAACTTTAAATCCTTTTCCTCGCTTGGCTCATCAACAATAGAGTCCTGTTCAGGTATCATGCTATCGAAATTAAAACCAAGGCTATCCTGTATCACTGTTACATTTAAACCATCGAGATAAATCTCTGAGAAAGCATATTCTCCCGTGATTAAATACCAAGGTGAGAAATTAACATCTAGCTCATCGAAAGCCACAAAGCTGTTAATATTATCCTCCTCGAAAAGCTTAAACCCTTTTACTCCAAGAGAAACTTGTGCATAGTTAAAATGCAATTCAGAAATTTCAAGCTTACGCCCTACAAGCTCTTCACTATTTTTCACCACCCAATATTTAATTAGGGACGAAAGGAAAAAGAACAGAATAAAAAGAAAGGCAAAAATTAAGATTAGTATCTTTTTTCTCTTTGATAATTGGATTTTCATATGGATAGGATTGGAATCGTTTCGTAATAATGAGGCTCAAAGTTAATGATTTATATAGATTGATCTTATCAAAAGTCAATCCTATAAATCAGGGACAAATTTAGCCTATTATTTATTTAAGCTGTTGAGTTTTCGATTGAAAAAAATGATCGGTATATAAAGAAATTAAAAATGTAATATCTTATAAATCTCCCCCAAATCTGCAAAAAGAATCGTAAGACCTTTAGAAAGCTTCCTGCAGTATGCAGCAACAAAAATACACCCTGTAGAAAGCTTCCTGCAGTATGCGGCAACAAAAATACACCCTGTAGAAAGCTTCCTGCAGTATGCAGCAACAAAAATACACCCTGTAGAAAGCTTCCTGCAGTGTGCAGCAACAAAAATACACCCTGTATAAAGATTCCTGCAGTATGCAGCAACAAAAATACACCCTGTATAAAGATTCCTGCAGTATGCAGTGCCAATCACAGGGCTAGAAGATATCAATATAATAACCGGAAAAATCAACAATACGTACAACAAGAGCTCTTTGCAAACATACTCACAAACAGTATACATGACATAAATCATATTTAATGACATTTAACAATCGTAATTTCATTATAGTTTATTATAAATTAAATGAAATCTCATGTTTTTAACAATCCATTATCGTAAGTTGCGTAACAATGAATTCATCCAATTCATTAAGCTTTTAGTAGAAATTTTAAAATCAAACGACCCTGAAGTTTTAAAAGTAAAAGCTCAGTATGACGATCTAGCAGGTTTACTTGCTACTTTAAGTGCAATTTTTAAACCTGATCTTGGCTCTGCTATTACCCAAGAGTTAGAAGGTATTGATGAACGACGCGACACTGCAATTACAGGTGTCGAAATGCAAATTAAGAGTTTCACTTACTGTTTTGATGCAGATAAACGAGAGGCTGCTAATTTGCTAAGCTCCTCATTGGTAACCTATGGTTCAGGCCTCAGCCGTATGAACTATCAGGCTGAAACAAGTACCATTGTCAGCATTATTCAGAAATGGGAAAGTGATGCAGCTCTTATTGCAGCATTAACAACATTAGGGCTGACTGCTTGGGTTGCAGAATTGAAAACAGCAAACAAGCTTTTCGAAGAGCGCTATATCGCTCGACTGAAAGATGATGCTGATAGCCCAGAGGAAAAGACAATTGAGTTGCGTAAGCAAATTATTCAAAGCTACCGTAGCCTACTCGCTCACCTGCAAGCTCATGCTACTCTTAGTACCGATAATAGCTACGATGCAATGATTAATCAGACCAACCAATTGATAGAACAATACAACAAATTGGTGGCTGCACGTGGTACTAATAAGGAGGAGGCTTTAAGCTAATCTTCTTTTGATATGTATAATGAAAGACGGGCTCCTTGGGGTTCGTTTTTTTTTTGCATTCATATATTAAATTTTTGATTTAAGAATAAACAAGTGATTAGTAATAAACGCCTACTATAGAGTAGTGTATCATCACACACTTGGGGTCAATTTGCAAAAGTCCCTGATATTTTCTTTATTATACTATTAAGTTAATTTCTAAAAACAAATATTAAATGGTTACAGCAAAAACAATTAATGAGCGCTGGATGAGCTCAAACGAACTATTAACGAAGTACTTTAATTCAACCTTCAGTTACAACCTTGGGCAACTATCATCATATGATGGTAGACAGTTCAGAATTACTGCTTTTTCATCTTTAAGTAAATCCTTGTCATTATTAAAGTTTAAGTATGAGGCAGGTCTTGAATGCGAATTCTCCCTTTTAGAACTAGCATTGGACAAAATCAATGAATTAGGTAAGCGAACTGATGCAGGTACGAATAAAGAACTTTCTTTATTCATTGACTATTTCAAACTAAAAACAATTGAGCTCTTATATACACATGAATATATGGCAGGCATTGCAGATTTAATTAGTAATTGTCTGTACGACTGGGCTAGTGCAAACAAAAAAAATATAACACGTTCTTATTGTTCCAATTTAGCTTGGGCAGGTCTTCAAAAAACAAATACATTTAAGGAGAAAGTAAAAAAGCAAGAATTAAACAAAGCAGAAATTGGACGAAATTTAGAAAGTGAACAAGAAAATTATACAAACTCGAAAGGACAAGCATGCGCAGATTAAACAAAAACTTAATAGTAGCTATTTTACTCTTAATAATCAGTAGCTTTTATCAAAATAAGACTAATGCTCAATCCGCAATTAGTTATAAAGCACTAAAGGCTAATGCTGAAGGGCGTGAAAGCAAAATGAATCGGGAAATCCTGATCGATAGTCATACCACTGAAATAATCAATAATTTTCTTACGAATGGTGGTTTTTATCTAGCCCCTCATAGAGGTCTGCATCCGGTTGATGTCAGTGAAATAATTACGAAGGATGATATTAAAGAATTGAGATCAAAAATTGATTTCACCAATTACCCAACAAAATGGAATAAAGGAAAATTAAGAAAATTAAAAATTAAAACAACAAGGAAACAACTTGGAAACAGGCAGTGGGTATGTGTGTATAAAACCGCACCTCCACTGTTTTTCAAAAACAACACCTTTTTTGTGATATACGTTCAATCTTATTGCGGTCCTGAAAATGGCAGTGAATCCATTAACATTTTTAAGAAAAATGAAAAGGGTTCATACGAGTTTATTGGGGAAATAATGATTAGTATTAGTTAGCTGTAATCTGATAACAAAAGCCGCCAGAATATGAATTCTGGCGGCTTTATATTATCACAATTATCATCATGCTCTGACTATAAGAAAGCTATACATGTCAGAGTATGATTAATTATAGAACATCCTTATTACTGAGAGCCTCACAAAAAAGTGAGACCCTCAGAAATAACATTGGATATCTACTAATCTGCAGTCATTAATCGACCATTTCGACCACAACAGGACAATGATCCGAATGCACCACATCAGCAAGTATTGAAGCGCCTTTTAACCTCTCTCGAAGGCTTTCGCTCACCATATTATAATCGATGCGCCAACCTAAGTTTTTACCACGACAGCCTGCTCTGTAGCTCCACCACGAATACTTATCTGCAGACTGATCGAATACTCTAAAGCTATCGATAAAACCAGAAGCAATAAATTCAGAAACCCACTCCCTCTCCTCAGGTAGGAAACCCGATACGCCTTTCTTCTTCTCAGGTCTGCTGATATCAATTGCATTGTGACAGATGTTGTAATCTCCTGCAATTATCAGGTTAGGAATCTCTTTCTTCAACTCTTGAATATAGCCGTGGAAATAGTTCAGCCAATTCATTTTATAATCTTGACGGGAGCCTCCTGTTGTTCCCGATGGATGGTAAGTCGACATCACCGAGAAACCACCGAAATCGGCACGAAGAGCACGTCCTTCCACATCGAATTCCTTATTATCGACCCCAATATAAATGTTGTTGGGTTTAATCTTTGTTAGGATTCCCACACCCGAGTAGCCCTTTTTTACAGCTGAATGCCAATAGCAGTGGTAGCCCAATTCTTCGAAAAGGTGAGATTCAATCTGCTCTGGCTGAGCTTTGGTTTCTTGTATGCAAAGAATGTCTGGATTTTCAGCTTTTAACCAGCCTACCAAATCTTTACTAATAGCGGCACGTATGCCATTTAGGTTATAGGATATAATTTTCATATTTTTAGATGTGAGATTTTAGTTCCGAAAGCTTTCGGAATGAGTCATGAGAATTGATACATGATAAACAGAGCTTAACAAACAGTTGTTTATGAGAAGAAACTTGCGTTTCAAGATCTAAAAGTAAGAAAAATTGAGGGAGATAGAAATACAAATAACGAGACGAATTCATTATTAGCAATCTTTACTTTCTTTGTACCATGAAATCCAATCAATACCAAATGATTCTTGGTGCCTTAGATAAAATGGGCATCTCCAAAGCAGATATCACTCGAAAGCACACCTCAGCTTTCGATGAATTTCATGTTCGCGGAAAGCTTGTTAGCGAAGAACTGTTCTCACAAATTGAACTGAACAAGGATTCTATGGTTCTTGATTTGGGTTGTGGTTTGGGCGGTACGTGTAGAATGTTAGCTGAAAAGTATGATTGCATCGTTCATGGTATTGACTATTCTGATCAGCATATTGAAACGGCAAATTCACTATCAGAGTTAATTGGTTTAGATAATCTAACACTTTTTAAACAGGGCAATGCTACAAAACTTCCCTACCCTTCGGAACAATTCGACCTGATTATTACACAACATGTACAAATGTGCATTACCAATAAAGAAAAGTTCTATTCCGAAGTCAAGCGAGTTCTTAAAAAAGGTGGTCGCTTTATTTATTACGATGTACTTAAAAAGAGTGATAATTCACAGAACTATCCACTCCCATGGGTGGATGATAAAACCAATAATCATCTTATAAATTCTGATCAACTAAAAGATCTGCTACATTCTCTAAACTTCAGAAGAATATCATCGCAAGATCAGACACAAAAAGGTGTTGATTTTCTTAGTAGTTTTCTAGCTAAAGCCGAAGATAAGCCTGCCATACTTACAGGTCAAAAAATATTGATGGGTGAGAATGCTTTTGATAAAATCACAAACCTTTATCAAGCCTTAAAAGGTGGAGTTGTTGGTTTGGAAAGTGGAACCTATCAATTAGGAATTAGGAATTAGGAATTAGGAATTAGGAATTAGGAATTAGGAATTAGGAATTAGGAATTAGGAATTAGGAATTAGGAATTAGGAATTAGGAATTAGGA
>JADGEF010000004.1:72206-86331 GCA_016744515.1 Marinifilaceae bacterium
AATTAGGAATTAGGAATTAGGAATTAGGAATTAGGAATTAGGAATTAGGAATTAGGAATTAGGAATTAGGAATTAGGAATTAGGAATTAGGAATTAGGAAAATTAAAAAATCTGCGTTGATCTGCAAAATCAGCGGGAGTATTTGATGTGATAATTTGATGATGAGTTAAAATAAATCTTTTTGACTTTTAAGACTTAAATGAGAAAAGTGGTGCCTACAATTGAGCAAACACCACTTACAATATTCTCTATTTAATTGGATCAGTGAGCTTCAAGCCAATTATCTCCTACTCCCATATCCACAGTAAATGGAACACTAATCTTAACTGCATTTTCCATCTCCTCGCGAAAATACTATTTTAATTTTTTAGGATTCTTCAAGTTTTTCTTCTCATCACTTTTCAACCTTCTATCTATCTTATTGACATCCTCTTCAGGTTTCAAATTTTCAGGCTGAATTCCACGTGAAATTAAGGTTTCTCTTACAGATTTATTATTGGTTACATGTTCTTTTGAAATCTGATTTTCGGTATTCATCTCATTTTCCTTTGCATTGTAAATGGTAATTTCCGTTGCAAAATCTTTAGCTTTTAAAAGGATTGTTGGCATAAAATCAGCTAAAGGTTTATTCTTGATATTCCACTTCTCTTTCATTTGCTGAGTATTTTTACCAAACAAAGCAATGTCTCCTTTACTTCTGATCAATGCAAAATTTTGATTTTCTCCTGTTTGCTCAAAAATAACTTGCGATAGTTCTTTTTCAGTGGCTTTCAATTTAACTCTAGCTTGTACACGTTCATGCTCAAGCATTTTTTGTTCAATAAGCTCAGCCTTTCTGGTTTGAACAGCAAAATAACGTTGAGCAAATGCTATTTCCTCCTTTCTTGGATCTCCATTTTGAGCAATCAAGTAACAAGCAAATCTTGTAAGCATAATATCGGAGATATTTTTCTCTGCTCCTTTGGGCATTTGTATCGTTTTCCCGACGTCGGCAAAATGATCATCAATTTCTTGCTCAGAAAGCTCACAAGCTGTTTTTGCCTTTAATATAACTCCCTGAAAATTATCCCATTTATAATATCCTAAAAGATGTTGTAGATCTCTTGCCATCCAAAATTCAACTCCATCAGAAGTTTTATTTGCATTTGACTCAAAATTTTCCGTTAAAGTGTGTATCTGTGATATTTTCATAACATAAATATACCAATTATTATAGAATAAAAAGTGTTGTTATACTTCCGATGTACTAAAAAAAAATGCCGAATAAAGAATCAATCTCCATTCGGCATTTATAAATATTTAATAGCTAAAATTTAATGCGCTTCGAGCCAGTTCTCTCCTACTCCCATATCTACGGTAAGTGGCACGCTAATCTTAACGGCATTTTCCATCTCCTCGCGAAGAATCACTTTCATTTGATCAAGCTCAGACTTTAAGCAATCGAAGTTCAATTCATCATGTACTTGAATCAGCATTTTAGACTTCATCCCTTCTACTTTCATGCGATTCGATATGCCAATCATAGCCAACTTAATAACATCGGCAGCAGAACCCTGTACAGGCGCATTAATGGCATTTCGTTCTGCGATGGAACGCATCATACCATTGCTTGAATTGATATCCTTAAGGTAACGACGACGACCTTTAATCGTTGTCACATATTCATTCTCTCTCGCCTCAGCCACCGATTGATCCATAAATTCTTTTACGCCAGGATAAGATTCAAAATAACCCGTAATTAAAGCTTTCCCTTCCTTACGGGATATGCCTAAATTCTCAGCCAAACCGAAAGCAGAGATACCGTAGATAATTCCAAAGTTTGCTGATTTAGCCTGAGAACGCATATCACTGGTTACCTCCTCAACTGGCAGTTTAAAAATCTTAGCTGCAGTTGCTTTATGGAAGTCTGCAGCATGATTAAAGGCATCAATCATAGCCTCATCCTCGCTCATATGCGCCATTAAACGCAGCTCAACCTGAGAGTAGTCAGCCGATAAAAAGGTGTGATTTTCATCGGATGGAATAAAGGCTTTACGCACGTATCGTCCTTGCGGTGTACGAATCGGAATATTCTGAATATTTGGATTGATAGAACTCAATCGACCCGTAGCAGCTTCAGCTTGCTTAAAGGAGGTGTGAATTCGTCCTGATTTTTGATTGATATAAGTTGGTAAAGCTTCTACATAAGTCGAAATTAACTTCTTCAATCCTCGGAAAGTCAATATCTTCTCAATAATTGGATGCTTATCCTTCAACTTGCTTAGTACTTGTTCTGAAGTTGAAAATTGACCAGACTTGGTCTTTTTAGCTTTTGAATCTAAAGCCATTCTCTCGAACAGAACCTCGCCCAATTGCTTTGGCGATGCAACATTAAACTCTTCACCAGCCATCTCGATAATTTCCTTCTCAATAGCATTTACTTCGATGTTTAACTCATCTGCATACATTTTTAGCATTGGTACATCAATTTTCACACCTGTGAATTCCATGTCAGCTAAAACCAATAAAAGTGGCATTTCCATATTATAGAACAAATCCAAAAGATTCGTATCGGTCAACTCATTCTCTAAGGCTTCAACTAATTCGAGATTCACCAAAGTTTCTTCGCAATATTTATCATGCTTAATTGGCTCTGGTTCCATCATCAAACTCAGTTGAGCTTTCTTTTTCTTTTCAGGTTTCTCTTCCTCCATCATTTTATAATGGATACTTACTTTTGCGATGGTTTCCAAATCGTGCTTCAATTCGGGCTGAATTAGATAATGAGCAATCATAGTATCGAAAATAGCGCCTTTCAATTCGACCCCACACCATCGTAAAGCCAAAATATCACGTTTGATGTCGTGACCAATTTTCACAATATTTTCGTCCTCAAAAATAAATCGAAATTCCTGAGCCACTTTTTTAGCTTCAGCAGGATTTTGAGGAAATGGTACAAAAAATGATCGATTATTTTTAAATGCAAAAGCCAAACCAATAATTTCTGATTGATTAGGATCAACATCACTCAAAATTGTTCTAAACGAGAAAGATTTTTGCACACATAAATCGGCTCGTAAATCAGCTCTAACTGCCGCATTATCAAGTATAAAAAATTGCGTTTGCAGGTCTTTAAGTTCTCTGAGAACAACGTCTTTCTCTTCTATCGGGTTCATACCCACAGATTTTGAACTGTCAGAACCAGTCTCATCGGCATTATCTATTGATTTTTTATTTAAGTTAGATAAAACCTTTTCTCTTAATGAGAAGAACTCCAATTCAAGAAAAACACCTCCTAATGTCTCTTCATTTATATCTATCAACTTAAATTTATCATCAGCATAGTCGATAGGCACATCCAGTGCAATTGTTGCCAGTACTCTCGAAAATCGAACTTGCTCTTCCGAATTAATTACATTTTCTTTCTGCTTACCTTTTAGCTTATCGGTATTCTCATAAAGTCCATCGATAGATTTATAGGCTGCTAACAATTTCTGAGCTGTTTTTGGTCCGATACCCGGACAGCCTGGAATATTATCAGCAGCATCGCCCATTAATCCTAAATAGTCAATAATTTGCTCAGGATCTTCAAGTCCAAAATTTGTCAAAATCTCTGGAACGCCTAAAACCTCTGTTTCATTTCCAGAACGACCAGGCTTGTACATAAAAATATTCTCACTCACCAATTGGGCATAATCCTTATCAGGTGTCATCATATAAACAGTGAAGCCTTGCTTCTCTGCTTTTTTAGCCAAAGTTCCAATCACATCATCTGCCTCGAAGCCTGCCACCTCAATCTCAGGAATATTAAAGCCTTTAATTATTCGCTTGATGTAAGGAATCGAATTTTTCAAATCATCAGGCATTGGTGGACGTTGCGCCTTGTATTCTTTAAACATCTCGTGACGAAAGGTTTTTCCTGCCGGATCGAATACTACAGCAATATGAGATGGCTTTTCCTTCTCAAGAACATTCAGTAGCGTATTGGTGAACCCCAACATCGCTGAAGAATTGATACCCGTTGATGTATATCTCGGATTCTTTATAAAAGCATAATACGATCGGTAAATTAAAGCAAAAGCATCGAGCAAAAAGAGTTTCTTATCAGGATTACTAGCTGATGAATACATATATTATAAATTTGTTAATGACGAATTATTATAGCTAAAACAAAAGTAAGAGAATTATTCAGTGCCTTTCATTCTAAACTAAGATTATTGAATCTCCTTTAACCAATTTTCAATCTCCTCTAGAATCGAATCCTGTTTTAATTCTTTTCTATGAAATTGACTGGCAAACAAAACCAATTTCTTTGAATTCGAAAGCTCTAGATCAGCAGCACAAAAATTTCCAAAACGGAAAGCATCCAAAGCTAAAGCATCTTTCAAAACCTTAAATAGGAATATCGCTTCTTCCCTATCATCGATTTCAAACTGATTTAAATTTTCATGAATCTCTTCCATGTTTACAGATTGAGATTGAAAAAGGAAATGTATCAATCCAGTATTAAAAAAATCTTTCCCTAAAAAATTCTGCGCACTTATTTTCTCATATGATTTAAGCCCGTAGTTTAAATTCATTTGATTCTCTTCTCTTCCAATATCAATAAATAGAGCACAAAATTTTATGATTTGAACTTGATCTCTTTCTAGTTTTTCAAATTCAGATAATCTCTCCACTAAATTAAATACACGATAAGCATGCTCTATTCCGTAGTGTCCAGTTGAGAAAAATGCCAATAAAGGATTAAGGGGTTTTATCTGATCAAAATTGAAAGGTACTGAAATCATCTTGATATAATTTTAAAAAGTATGGGTACAAAAAAGTCCGGATAAAACCGGACTTCAATTTATATATTTTCTGTTGAATTAGTTATCCTCGGCGAACCATTCAGCAAAAGAAGTTGCTGTTTCGTGAAGTTTAAGAGAATGTAATTTAACATCCGTAGGCAAACGTTTAATAATACGTTCTGCAAAGTCTGTAATCATATTCTCACAGGTTGGCTGATAATCAAAAACGAAAAATCGTTCAAACATTTGAGGGATATTCAATTGCTCAAGCATTGGTGTTTTATCACTTAAAACAACTGCATGATCCAATTGATCTACGATCTCGGTATTCACAATCTTTTTTAGATCTCCAAAATCCATCACCATTCCCAGTTTGGGATTATTTTCATCCGCAATAGGCTCTCCAATTACGGTCACGTATAAAATGTACGAGTGTCCGTGGATATTCTTACACAGACCATCATAGTTCCATAACGCATGCGCCATTTCGAATCGAAACTCTTTGGTTAATCTAACTTTTGCCATCCTCTAATTCATAAAAAAAACCAGTATTAACCGATTTTTAAATATTATCCATGTGTACAGTTACTAATACAGTCAACAATATTACTTAAGCTACAATGCTTTAAAAAATAATACGTATTCTTCCCTTCACGTTTCGATTGTAAAACGCCTTTATCTTTAAGAATACCTAGATGATGCGAAGTTGTTGATTGTTCAATATTCAACAATTCATGTATCTCAGTAACTGTCAACTTTTTACCATCATCAAGGTAGCCTAGAATTGCAATTCTCATCGGATGAGCAATTGCCTTTAGCATATTGGCTGCCTGTTCTAACTTTTCCGGTTCTAATTCGCTAATTTTCATACACTAAACTTAAACTACTATTAAATAACTATGCAAATATATAAATATATTCCGTTAAGAAAGAAAAGTATCATATCGAAATAGTTAAATTTGTTACTTTGATCTTAATTTAGGGGTATTCTGAATAGGATTTCAATGAAAACTTGCAGAATGTTACCATTTTATATCTAAACTAATACTCAAACCTTATTATGATTAGGTTAATCATATACCCCCAGCTATGAGTTTTGAAATTAAGGACTGGAGTATCTGAAAATTTATATCTTTTTTAATTATTGAAAGCACTAAATTTTTACCTTTGGTTGCTATGACTAAAGCTTCTTCTTTAAAAATTATAAAGGCTCCTATTGCGAAGGAGTTAAAGGAATTTGATCCATATTTCAAAAATGCCATGCGAACTAAAGTTCGCCTACTCGATATCATCAACCAATACATCATTAAGCGAAAAGGTAAAGAGATGAGACCTATACTGGTATTCCTTGCCGCTAAGCTTTGTGGAGAAACTAATCAATCTACTTATACAGCTGCAACCCTCACCCAACTGCTACATACAGCTACTTTAGTTCACGATGATGTTGTTGATGAAGCATATGAAAGAAGAGGTTTCTTTTCTATAAATGCGCTTTGGAAATCGAAAGTTGCGGTTTTAGTAGGAGATTTCCTTTTGTCGAAGGGCTTGTTAATTGCTCTTGATAATGATGAATTTGATCAACTTAAAGTTGTTTCAGAATCAGTAAGAGAGATGAGTGAAGGTGAACTTTTACAGATTGAAAAATCGAAAAAGCTTGATATTACTGAAGAAGTCTACTTTGACATTATCTATAAAAAAACAGCAAGCTTAATTGCTGCTTGTACACAACTGGGCGCTCTATCGGTAAATGCTGATACTGAGACTCAAGAAAAAATGAAACAATTTGGAGCCAATCTAGGCATTGCTTTCCAAATTAAAGACGACCTTTTTGACTACGACAAGCAGGCTGCTATTGGGAAACCAACAGGAAATGATATTAAAGAAAAGAAGCTAACTCTGCCCCTTATCTCCGTTCTTAAAGATTGTTCTCCAAAGGAAAGAAGATGGGTGATTAAAAGCCTTAAAAAACACAATAAGAATAAAGAACGCGTTCAAGAACTTATCAAGTTTGTAAAAGATAAAGGTGGCATTGAGTATACACGAGAAAAGATGCTAGAATATAAGGCTAAAGCTGAAGCCATTATTATGACATTTCCTGAATCTGAAACTCGAGATGCAATGAGTGCATTGGTTGACTATACAATTGAACGCAAAATTTAAGGATAAGAATTTATATCTTTGGTACCGTAAATGAGAAGCAACTCCCCTTACCTCCTTCACTTTCAACCCAAATTTTTCCATTATTAGCATCAATAAATTCCTTACAAAGAATCAAGCCTAATCCTGTTCCCGTTTCCATTGCAGTTCCAACACTGGAATATTGATTATCTAAATCGAAAAGTTTAGCTTGATTATCTTTGGTTATTCCTTTCCCATTATCCTTAATAGAAACACAATATTGTTCTTCTTGTTCAAGTATTGCAATTTCAATATTCCCATTCATATAAGTAAACTTCACAGCATTAGCGAGCAAGTTTCTAATGATTGTATCAATCATATACTTATCAGCAAAAACATAATGACTTTTTTCTGCTTTGAAATCTATATTGATCTGCTTTTTATGAATATTAGCTTGTATTAATCTAATATTTGAGTCAATCGAACTTACTAAGTCAAATTCCTGTGGTTGCCATTTCATATTGCCTCTTTGAGATATGGACCACTCTAATAAGTTTTCAAGTAAGTCATATCCTTGGCAGGCTGAAGTATGTATGATCTCGGCAAATTCTTTAATTTCTTCCTTCGATAAATCCTCATTATTTTGAAGATATTCTGAAAGAGTTCTTAATGACCCAAATGGATTTCGAAGATCATGTGCAATAATAGAAAAGAACTTATCTTTTGTCTTTAAGGCTTCTTCCAATGCCTTTTCACTTTTGGTTCTCACAGATACATCACGTGCAACTGCTAATAAAAAGGGTATTTCATCCTCAGTATCGAATTCAGGAATAAGTTGCCATTCAAAATTGATTTCACGCCCCTTGGCTTCAATTGAAAAATCAATAACATCTGGAATTCCTGATTCAAAAACCTTATCCATTTCTTCTTCCCATAACATACATAAGTCATCGGAGAAGCCCATTTCTTGATGTGTTTTTCCAATAAACTCTTCTGGAGAAATGCCTAAGACAGACAAAGTAGCAGAATTTACATATATAAAACGATGTTCTTTATCAAAACGCATCACCAAATCGGTAGCATTTTCAACTAAAGAGCGGAATCGAATCTCGCTTTCAAGGAGTTCCTTTTGAGCTACTTTTCGTTTTTCAATATCTCTACATGCCAAAAAATAGACTGTTTTATTATGATATCGTATTGGAGAAGAACTACATTCAACAGGAATTAACTTTCCTGATTTAGAAATTAAATCAGTTTCAAAAACCGCCCCCTTTTCTCTCTCTACTTGCATAACTCTTTCATCAAAAGTTAAAGAGTTAATTGGATCATCAATATCGAAAATAGTAAGATTTGAAAATTCATCCATGGTGTACGAAAGCATCTCACAGAGTTTTTTCGTAAATTTCAGAATCCGACCTTTACAATCTAATATGATTAACGAGTCTCCTGTAGATTCAAAAAGTTGCTCATAAAAAAGATCACTTTCTTTTAAAGTCGACTCAAAAGGTTCGATATCATTAACTAATGTTATTATATTTCTATGACATGGTCTTTCTCTATCATCTAATTGTGCTTGTATAAAATACCAGGCTAATTTGTTAGTTGGCTTAGCTGAAATAGTACATCCCTCACAAGGTTCATTTGAACTACAGAAAACGGAATAGCATTTCTTTCTGTGAAATTCCTCTGAGGATCCATTTTGAGGACTGTTCCAATGATCATTAATAGACAGCACATTATAGTCACTATCAACTACTCCAAAAAGGTCAGTTATTTTTTTTGCCCCTGACGCATTGCTTTGATTAAGGGACACAACTTTAGAGACCTCTAGCTTTTGCTTAAGCTGAAAAATCTCTTCCTCTAGTAGCCGGATTCTGTCTTCGTCTTTCAAAATAGTTTCTATTTTCATTAATCCGAGAATTTTTTCAAATATCTAAATCATATATTTTTTAAGTAGCGTGTTCTTATCCCTGCAATATGGTCAAATCAATATGAAGTCATTAGAAAAAATACTTATTTGCAACATGACTGTTTTACCACAATCTGCTCGAAACGTAAGATGAACATACATATTTTAGTACCAAACATCTAATTAAATCAGAATTAAAACTACATAATATTTCCCGAGAAGCAAATCTTAAGTTCAATAAAATATATTTAAGCACAATAAAAGCCTGAATATTCCGGCTTTATATTCAATATTATTCGGGTAAAATATTAGAAATATTTGATCTCTTTCTCTACCCCTGTCTCTAATTTGTGAATTTCGGTAAGTAAACTATTTGCTAAACTTGAAGCTCCAATTCTAGACCATTTATTATTCAACCACGCCTCTCCTAAGTTATTCTTAGAAATAGAATAGAACTCAATAGCATCTTTAGCTGTAGAAATACCTCCAGCTGGCTTAAAACCAACCATTCTATTCCTCTTGTTATAATAATCAGTAATTGCCTGAGTCATTACATACGCAGCCTCTAAAGTTGCATTCACTGGCACTTTACCAGTTGATGTCTTAATGAAATCTGCTCCAGCTTCCATAGCAATAATAGATGCAGTACGAATGTTTTCAGCTGTTTTTAATTCTCCTGTTTCAAGAATAACTTTTAAGTGTGCTTTACCACAAGCTTCCTTCTGAATTGCAATTTCATCAAACATAGTTTGATAATATCCTTCAAGGAAAGCACCAATTGATATCACAATATCAATATCATCAGCTCCTTTTTCAACAGCCATTTTACATTCCAATGCTTTAACTTCAACGAATGATTGAGAAGATGGGAAAACACCTGCTACAGAAGCTATTCTAACGCCCTCAGCTTTTAAGTTTTCATTTAATGTAGGTACTTGGTATGGATATACACAAATAGCAGCCACATTTGGCATGTCAAAATCATTCTGGAAGTTATTTACATTGTCAGCAAAACTTTTAGCCTTTGCGTGCGTGTCTGTCGAGTTCAAAGTCGTTAAATCTATCAAAGAAAAATTCTTTTTAAGATTCTCAATTGTGTACAAAGATTCGAAATCTCTTTCCACAATTGATTTGACATTTGCTTTAACTTCTGCATCGCTAATCTTAAGATCGTATGATTTTAAGATTTCTAAAATGTCTCTCTTCATAATGTATGTAAATAATTAATAACCAGTTGCGAATCGTTATTCGCTGATTTTTCCATTAATACTCTCAGCCTAAATGGCATAGAATATTTTCTTTCAAGTCACAAAAATATGATAATTTTAGTTGATCCCCTATTTCTATTCTATTAATTTACTTTGTGTTAATGAATGCAAGAAGCCTTTGGGATAAAACCTAAGCCAGAGCCATCTTAATGATGCCCCTGGCTTAGGTTTTGTTAAGGAATAACATGATATAATCAAAAGCATTATCATCTGACATTCAGAGATGACAACTTGAAATTGGGTCATGTTATATCGTCATAGTTCCTTAATCCTAAGAAAACACAAACACTATTTCTTAACAATCTTATACGTTTTACGGATACCATCTGTGTCTAAGACTAGCAAATACATACCAGATCGTAAATACTGAAGCGATTTACTCATTCTGACTTCCTTCCCTATGTTTTGATGTGCTTCTTTAAATATTAGCTTTCCTGTCAAAGAATACAAGGCTATACTTAGCTCTTGTCCTTTGAAATTTGAGAGGTCGATATGCAATTCATTAGCCACTGGGTTCGGATAAATATTGACTGTACTTGTTGTTAAATCAGGTTCAATACCTGTAACCACCTCCACCTCGATATCGAATTTCTGCTGAACGGTAAATTCAGAATCACTAACTTCTAAAATCACATGATAAGAACCTCCCACAGCTGGTGTACCACTAAGCGTGCAAGTTCCATCGCCATTATCAAGCAAACTTAACCATTCTGGCTTTTCAATAGCAACCAAGCTAAGGGCATCCTTATCAATATCCATACATTGTGCTATATAAATGTATTCTACTGCTTCTACACCTATAATAATGGGTTCTGATGTAAATAATGGGGCTTTGTTTACTGCCTTAATGGTAAACGTGGCTCCTGTAAATGCAATTGTATAATTGTCTCCTGCACTTAAGCTTCCCATTGTAATGTTGTAAGAACTGATAGCTTCTCCAGTTTCTCTTGCTAGCTCTCCTGAGAAAGTATCGTCTCCTACTAATTTATCTGATGTGTAAGTTAAAGCAGGATCTGCATCACCATAGGTTTTTGTTTTAGTATTGGCTGTTACTGTTATTGCTTTGGGGGAGATGGTAAACATGGCTCCTGTAAATGCAATTGTGTAATTGTCTCCTGCTGTAAGGGTGTTTTGAGAAATCGCATAATCAGCCACATTTTCTCCCGATTTTCTACTTAATAATCCTGTGAAAGTATCGTCTCCTACTAATTCATCAGCTGTGTAAGTTAAGGTAGATTCCGTATCGCCATAGGTTTTTGTTTGGTTTGCATCTGCTGTTACTGTTATCGCTTTTGGAGAGATAGTGAAATCTGCTCCTGTAAATGCAATCGTGTAATTGCCTCCTGCTGTAAGTGTGTTTTGCAAAATTGCATAATCAGCTACATTTTCTCCAGTTTCTCTACTTAATAATCCTGAGAAAGTATCGTCTCCCACTAATTTATCTGCTGTATAATTTAAAGTAGGGTCATCATCGCCATAAACCTTTGTTTGATTTGCATCGACTGTTAGCTTAATTGCTTTTGGGGAGATAGTAAAAGTTTCTCCTATAAATGTAATATTGTAATTAGTTCCTGCTGTAAGTGTGTTTTGCGAAATTGCATAATTACCTACATTTTCTCCTGATTCTCTTGCTAGCTCTCCTGAAAAAGTATCGTCTCCTACAAGAGTAGCTGTGTAAGTTAAAGCAGGATCTGCATCGCCATAGGTTTTTGTTTTAGTATTAGCTGTTACTGTTATTGCTTTGGGGGAGATGTTAAACGTGGCTCCTGTAAATGCAATCGTGTAATTGTCTCCTGCTGTAAGTGTATTTTGTGAAATGGCATAATCAGCTACATCTTCTCCTGATTTTCTACTTAATAATCCTGTGAAAGTATCGTCTCCTACTAATTTATCTGATGTGTAAGTTAAAGCAGGATCTGCATCTCCATAGGTTTTTGTTTTAGCATTAGCTGTTGCTGTTATTGCTTTGGGAGAGATGGTAAGGGTGACAGATACTTGCTCTGCAGGGAGATAATCATCGTTCCCTTCCTGATTAGCCAATATGTTACATGTTCCTGCTTTTAATATATGTATTTTGTTTTCATTGGTAATCGTTGCCACTTTGGTATTGCTACTTGTATACGATATAGGTAAATTACTAGTCGCCTTGGCTTTTAACTCAAAATCTATATCGCCATATGTTGCAGCTATATTGCTAAATGTAATTGTTTGAGTAAGCATTGCTCCCCCATCAATAATTATCCAATTATTTGGTGCATTAGTTAGTATATCTCGTGATGCTTGATCGGTATATCTACTATCTCCTCCATGAAATTTTACATTAGGCTTTAGGGTAAGTTTTGACCATTTTTCTAACATAGTATCGTAGGTGGCTGTAAGAAGCCTTACTCCATAGAACATACTTTCCATATTTGTAACAGAACTTACATTCCAAGCACTTATATCGCTATTAAATGAACTTGCTCCAGAGAACATATTCATCATACTTGTAACAGAACTCACATCCCAAGCACTTATATCGCCATTAAATGAACTTGCTCCAGAGAACATTTCTCTCATATTTGTAACAGATCCAACTTTCCAAGCACTTATATCGCCAGTAAATGAACTTGCTTTATAGAACATAAAACTCATATTTGTAACAAAACCTACATCCCACTTACTTATATCGCCAGTAAATGAACTTGCTTTATAGAACATAAAACCCATGTTTGTAACAGAACCTACATCCCAAGCACTTATATCACTAGTAAATGAACTTGCTCCAGAGAACATATAATACATATTTGTAACAGAACCTACATTCCATTTACTTATATCGCCATTAAACGAACTTGCTCCGTCGAACATCTGCTCCATACCTATAACAGAACTTACATCCCAAGTACTTATATCACTAGTAAATGAACTTGCTCTAGAGAACATACCTGTCATATTTGTAACAGAACTCACATCCCAAGTACTTATATCACTAGTAAATGAACCTGCTCCAAAAAACATACTTTCCATATTTGTAACAGAGCTTACATCCCAAGCATTTATATTGCCATTAAATGAACTAGCTCTCCAGAACAGACCTTCCATATTTGTAACAGATCCAACTTTCCAAGCACTTATATCTTGATTAAAGACAGTCGCACCCATAAACATTCTTCTCATATTTGTAACAGAGCTTACATTCCAAGCACTTATATCGCCTTTAAATGAACTTGCTCCATAGAACATACTACTCATATCTGTAACAGATCTAACTTTCCAAGCACTTATATCGCCAGTAAATGCGCTTGCTCCAGAGAACATAGCTCCCATATTTGTAACAGAACTTACATCCCAAGCACTTATATCGCCTTTAAATGAACTTGCTCCATAGAACATACTACTCATATCTGTAACAGATCTAACTTTCCAAGCACTTATATCGCTAGTAAATAACCCTGCTCCATCGAACATACTTCCCATATCTGTAACAGAACTCACATCCCAAGCACTTATATCGCCATTAAATGAACTTGCTCCAGAGAACATATATCTCATATTTGTAACAGAACTCACATCCCAAGCACTTATATTGCCAGTAAATGAACTTGCTCTAGAGAACATACCTGTCATATTTGTAACAGAACTCACATCCCAAGTACTTATATCGCCATTAAATGATGTTGCTTTATAGAACATATATCTCATATTTGTAACAGTTTCTGGCAATGATGATGGAACAAAAGTTAAGTTTGTTGCATTATGGAAAGCAGTTATTAAACTAGTAATTCCTAAATTCCCAAAATCTAACACTGCTACTAATTTATCTGCATTTGGATAATCCCATGCTCCAAACTGTACTAATGATCCACTTATTGTTACATTTTTTATGCCTTCGCTTGCGTAAGTATGGTCTAAGTTTCCTGCTGATGTAACTGTTTCGTTTTTCCCATCTCCCCAATCTACAGTTACATTTACTGTTCCCTGCAAGGCAATGTCATTAAGTTAAGACTTAAGGTTGTGAATATCAGTAATATATCTTGATGCTTTGCGATATTTTCAGTATCTTTATATATGTATCAATA
>JADGEF010000005.1:0-43640 GCA_016744515.1 Marinifilaceae bacterium
GCATGTTCTTTTCAATTTTCTTAACACATCCTTGGCAATCCATTCCCACATTAAAAACAACAGTTTCAACTTTCTTAAGCTCTTGTTTCTGAGCAAAAGCAGCTGATGTAAATAAAATGATTGCAATGGCCATTAAAGCCTTCTTTAAGTTTTGAGTTAAATTCTTCATATTTATTTGTTTTTTGCTTCAGACTTTATGTCTTTAGCGGTTAATCTATGGTTAATATCAATGGCTCGGCAATGCTTTGCAAATACCTGATTATGAAATCATAACAAATCCTCTGCATTTTCATTAATATATTGACGATAAGCGGTTTGTAAATCAGTTTCATATCTTGATTCTCATATCTCACGATCTATTGCAATATGATAATGCTCCATTAAAGCTTATTCTCTATCAATAGTAAAACGTACTCCTAAATAGAATTTACGTTCTTGAATAGGTCCCCAAATCATAGATGCATCAAAGTTTGCTCCGTGAGGATCTCCCGCTGCAATAATAGGATGTTTCTGAGTATAGTTTCCTAAGTTCTCAACGCCAAAATAGGTTTCCCAAATTTTAAATCGCTTCGTAATTTGAGCGTTCATCACTGCATAAGCAGGTGATTTCTCACGTCTCTGGTATTCAGCAGGATTTCCCGCTGTTGATGGAATACGCATATCTCCATTAATCTGAGTTGTGAAATCAAACTGCCAAATATTCATATTAGTTGAATACGACAAATTCACCAATCCTTTATATCTATTTACATAAGGGACTTTCTGAAATTCATTGTTGATATCTGCTTTTACATCAGAGAATCGAATTGCAGTTGTAACATCCAATCGATTTATAGGTTCGAATTTCAATTCTACTTGGTAGTTATTCGCAAACGACTGACCATCTAGGTTATAGAAATTAACTTGATTAATATCCTGATCAACATCTACAATTACCTGATTCTGAAACTCAGTTCTATAGAAATCGGCAGATGCTGTAAAATTCTGTCCAAATAAATTGAAATACTGTGTTACACTTGCACCATAATTCCAAGCCTTCTCTTGCTTAAGGTTCGAATCAATATTAAAAGTTCTGTTAGAAGCTAATAAGAAACTATTTTCTGCAATCGGATTAGAAGTACGTCTTCCGCTACCAGCAGCAAAACGCAAGGTAGAACCTTCAGCAAACTGATATCTTAAATGTAAACGAGGTGTAATAAAACCACCATAAACTGAATTGTGATCGTATCTCAAGCCAGTTTGTAAAGTAATTTCATCAGATGGTAACCATGTATACTCGACATAAGCTCCAGCAACCTTCTCAGATCTATTCGTCCCTCCTAATGTGTTCAAATTTTGATATAAATTATCATTAAAATCATCGTAGATAAATGATAAACCAGCCGTGTACTTATGACTTAGATTTCCGATATAGGATTGGAAAAGTAAATTAGCATATAGATTCTTCTGTTTCGCATCGTAGTTTCTCAAACCATAAAATGATTTCTGTTCGTGAGATGAGAAATTAGTAATCAACGCAATACTTCTATCATCATTTTTAGGAAATACATAACCGATTTTGGCAAAAGCTTCGTAACGACGGGTATCTATATCTATTCGATAAGCATTATTGATATCATTTGTCTTACTCTCATCATATCCTTTTTGACCACCTATTCTCTGCTCATCAATAAACTTAACACCAAATTGAGTAATCCAATTCTTATTAGGTTTCCAATGCCATCTGTTCACAAGATTGTACTGACGCACCATGGGATCATCAAGAAAATTATCATTATTGTGATCATTCTCTTTTTTATTATCCTGTCCGTGAGCTAAAATCGATGTAGAAAGCTTATCAGAAAACTTAACGCCTGTCATCAAGTTAGCTTCAGACATCCCCATACTATTTCCATAAGTATTTAGATATAGCTTTGGAGCATTTTGAGGCTTCTGGTATTCAATATTTATTTGCCCTGTAATTGATTCAAAACCATTTACAACAGAACCAACTCCTTTTGAAACCTGAATAGATTCCATCCATGGTCCTGGCACATAAGCCATTCCGTATACAGATGCTAATCCTTTAAAATTTGGATTCTTCTCAGTCATCATCTCAATATACTTCCCAGTAAGACCTAAAAGCTTAATTGACTTAGCTCCTGTTGCAGCATCAGCATAGGATACATCAACTGATGCATTAGTCTCAAAACTTTCAGCCAGATTACAACAGGCTGCTTTACAAAGCTCAGCTCCTGTAATACTTTGAGATTGTATTGGATTTTCTCTATCGAGAATGGTTCCTACTCTACGCTTTGATACGACTACCTCATTTAATTCGATATTAGGTGATAATTCAATAATTAACTCTTTATCCTTAAACTCATTAACGTCAATCTCTCTGGTTTCGAATCCAACAAACTGAACAATTAGAACTCTTGAACCTTTAGATGCAGCAAGAGTAAAATGACCGTCAACATCTGTTGCTGTTCCTTGAGTTGTATTTTTCCAAAATACTGAAGCACCAGGTAAGGGAGCTTGTTCTTTATTTGGTAATTTTTCGACAATTATACCTTCGAATATTTTTCTACTTTCATCAGCTTTCGCAATTGAAAACAATGATAGTAGAGAAAGAAGTAAGATTAATATTCTTTTCATATACTATTACTTTTAAGATATCATGATAGAGCAGACCTATTCCACCCACAATCATGAAACATACATGTGTGCGATTAGATTAATTTAAGTTTTTATTACTCACATATAGAGCCCAAAACTTAAGTCATTTGTTAAATAATAGATAGGAATCAACAACGGTAACAACACAATTTCTGTATTGAGATTTCTGGAGGATCAATAATCCGTTGTAGGCAGTCTCTGCTTACTGTTTTACTTGCATCGATAAAATTACACAATTGTAAACCTGATACGATATGTAAGTCGAGACTAGAAATCGAAGAAGATTTGACCACTTTATTAAGTGATGTTTTCGGGTAATTTTTCAAATAAATTAGCTCTAAAGTACAGCAAGGGATTGCTGCATAATGAGCATGTGATGACTCTTCATGAGAATGAATACGGTGAGGAACTGGATTTGATTCACAAACGTGCATTTCATCGCCGCAGTTATCCAAATCATAAATCACATGAAAGTCATGCTGATGACAAGCCAAGCAAGAATGCTTTAACAAATTTAAACCACAAAAACCTGTTGGGTAAAATACCAACAGGATAATTGAAATTGTATTTCTTAAGAATTTCTTCATTTAAAGTATTCTTCTTTTCACCAGATCTAAAATGGAACAAACTTTGTGCCAGTCTATCAATAAGACCCTCAAAAGTAGATTATGGGTGAATTTGAAATGTTATTTATCTGTTAAAATTTGTTAAGAGTACTGATTCTTTCGATAAAATCGAATAATCAGTACTCTTAAATAATTAGAGCAATTATCTTACTATGGGTGACAAATTGTGGCTAAAAAACTACCCAAACGGATCTAAATCTTGTTTGGGATTATAATGAACATCTTTTCAAAGGAGAATCTTCTTTTCTAAATAAAGGAGAACAAGATTATCCTTAATGGAACGACAAATTAATAATCTATTAAAAAAAAACTCAATATTAAATATATTTATAAAAATGCAAGTACTAATTATTGTATCTAAATTAATACTTGCGTTAGTTTTTATAAACTGATATTGAGTTAAAGACCAAATATGAGTTTTTTTTATTAATATACTAATCTTTACTAGTTTAATAATTCTTTCATAATATATTTTTGATTAGCATATTTGTCTATTACCCACAAAATAAAACGTATATCAACACAAACAGTTTTATTCATTTCAGGATTAAAATAAATATCTCCAGCCATAGATTCCCAATTACCATCATAAGCTAATCCTATCATTTTTCCTTTAGCATTTAAAACAGGACTTCCCGAATTACCACCTGTAATATCACAATTAGCAATAAATCCAGTATATAACTTGCCATCTTTAGCTTTATACCTCCCAAAATCTTTTTTCTCTAACATCTCTTTAATATCAGCATCTAATCGAAATTCAGGGTTATCGATTTTATTTTTTTGAAGGTAACCATCAGTCGTCGACTGGCATTTATAGAAAACACCATCTTTAGGACTGTAACCTCCTAGAGTTCCATAGGTAATTCGCATAGTAGAATTCGCATCTGGAGCCAATTGTTTATCCTTTTGCATTTCTAATATACCATGAGTATATTTTGTTGCATAGGTTCTTATTTTTTTGTCGTATTTTCTCGAAGTCAATCTATTTTTATGAATTGCTTTCGTTATAGCATCAACAATTACAAATGCAGGATCTTTTAATAAAACTTCTAAATTAATATGATTTAAAAAATTATTAAGACGATTTGCATCGTGCAAAATAGAATTTTCTAATAGATAATAAGCTAAGTCGTCATAATTATCATTGTGATCTTTCAGTATTTTCGATATGATAGACGGGATGTGTTTTTTATCTGTATTCTCGAAATAATTTCTTAATCCAATACTTGTTATTTTTTTATCTAATTCAAGATCATAATCTTTATAGAATGTTTTTAGATTCCTTTTAAGTGTTTTAACTTTAGCTTCTTGAGGCTTCTTTTTAACTAATATCATCTTTAATCCTTTTAGATGCATCGCAAAAAGCAGCATATCAGAACAACCGAAAATAGATTCTCTGAAAAACTCTTCTGATTTTCTAAAATTAGCTCTTATCGTATAATATTTTTTCAGCGAATCTAAAACTCCAATATATTTTTTCTCATGCTTAGAATATTGTCGTAATTGATTTTCTAAAGTTTTTCGTTTATTAATAACATCGTAATCTTTCAGACATTTATTTTCACCTATTGCATATTTCCAATAATTACTTGAGTTAAAATATTTAGATGCATATTTAATTCTAATATCATCACTTTCATTCATGGCTTTTTTAATAGCAGCCAATTTTTCGGTTCGAACTGTTATAACGGATAAGTTTTTGACATTTATCTTTTCTTCGATAGCGAAAGATGATTTATATCTATGAGTACTTCCAGGATAACCTATAACCATAGAGAAATCACCGTTTTTTACTCCTTTAGTAGATATAGGTAAAACATACTTAGGTTTATAAGGCTTATTGTCTTTAGAATATTTATTTGGTTTCCCATCAGCCGAAGCATATACTCTATAGATTGCAAAGTCAGCTTTATTTTGAGGCCAATTCCAATTATCAGTGTCTCCACCAAACATACCAAGACATGATGGAGGGGAACTTACCAAACGAATATCGTTAAAGGTTTGGTAGTAATAAGCAAAATATTGTTTCCCTCTAAAAGTTGAATTAACACATACTTCATAACCTGATTCTTTAACTTTAGATTTTTCTACATGTTTAAAAATCTTTCTCATCATGAAAATACTTTTATTTCCTTTATCAACTTCTATTTTGATTTTTGCATTAACTAAATCTGTTACATCTTCAACTTTAATTAGTATTGAGATGGACTTGCCTGGAATCGTTATTTCTTCATTTAATGATTTTGCCCAAAATCCATCCTTTAAATAATCATGATCTAAGCTGCTTAACTTTTGTACATCATCATAAGCACAATGATTATTAGTCATGATCAAACCTCGATTTGAAACAAATGAAGCAGTACAAGAGCCATGATCTAATGCAACGACAGCATCTTTAATGCTTGATTTATTAAGATCATAAATATCACTTACAGATAGTTTAAGACCATAATTCTCCATTTGACTCATATTATATTGGCTGATTAAATTGATCAGCCACATGCCTTCATCTGCATATGCTCGAGTTATCGTTAATAGTAATGCGAGCACTATATATATTTTTTTCATATTCATTTTTTTTTAATATGGATGGATTTCTCCACCCATATT
This sequence comes from Marinifilaceae bacterium, assembly GCA_016744515.1. Taxonomy (GTDB): domain Bacteria; phylum Bacteroidota; class Bacteroidia; order Bacteroidales; family Marinifilaceae; genus Ancylomarina. The sequence goes on from JADGEF010000005.1 coordinate 5,898, forward strand.
CAAAACAATCAAAACTAACAAAAAAATTATTTTTTCACTTTAAGAGCTAATCGAGCTGGCATCGGTTTAACCGTTCCATCTTTATAATTAATATTCCAGGTATCCGAAAATAAAGCTGTTTTAACTTCATCAAGCGTATTTTTTTCAGCTATAAACTTAACACGAAGAACTACTTTCTCATCTTCTCTCATGCATGTTTCCAATGATACAACACCTTTTAAACAAGATAGGTGGCTGAATAAATAAGGTAGCGTACGAGTTATGATGGGTTTTTCTAAGCCTTTTATGATTAAGTCGTAATATGACAATGGCTTACCATCATTTAATTTTAGACGTTTCTTTGATGATTGATAAAATGGTTTAAACATATTGTCTAAAAAATTCCTTCGACCAATAGATCCTGTTTGTTTATCCATTGTAATTATTTCAAACTTCAATGGAACTTTTTTCACGTGTTTGTGTGCTGAATAAACTAATTCATCCGTTTCTATGATTTCTTTTAACTGATCCTCTGTAAAATTCTTATTAGGATCAATAAATAATTTTACTTTCACAGGACAACCATATTCGGTTTCGATTCCATAAAATCCTTCATGTTGCATAAGAAGAAGCTTTAAATAGATCACATCCATTTTTGCAAACATATTTTCTACTCCTAATGTTATTATCTTCAGAGAATCGATACCTTTTGTAAGATTTTTAATTTTATAACGAGAAGGTGTAAACATAATTTGTCTGATTTCTTCTGCTTTAATCTTATCCTCATTATACAGAATCTTAACAGAGTTAGTCTTTACATAAGTTGATACTCCCAGAAGACCTTTTACATTACGAATTTTTCTCATAAATGCTTTAGAAGATCCGTAACAGTGAATATTCTGCAAGTGAGAATGCTCATATACTTTTGCATTTGCAAGTTCTTGTTCAGATCCCCACTTCTCATTAATTGTAGGTAACTCAAATTGAGAACCTATAACCATACCAATTATAATCAGAACTACTACTATGGCAGCAGGAAACCATAAAGATTTAATTTTCTTAGAATAAGTAAGAGTTCCTTCAACAGGACAAGATGCTACACATTCACCACACAAATTACAATCAATATGCTTTACAACCTTAAGGTTTGCTACATCAATATCTTGAGGGCATTTAGTAGAACAAATTCCACAGTCGACACAAGAACTAGAATTTCTATTAATGTTGATAAATGGGGCATACTTAGATTCTTTTTTAGTAATCTCTATTATATAGCCAATAATACATAGCACAGCTAAAAGATAGAACCAAGGAATAGAAAGTCCTATAAGAACTAATATACTATACAATGCTATAGTACCAATAAAAATTGCTGCAAGTTTAAAAATATTAGAAAGTGCACCAAAAGGACAAATATATTTACACCAAAACATGCGAATAAATACAGATCCTGCAAATAATAGAATAATTGATATTACAGCCATCCATACTGTTACGTCAGGATGAAAACCTGAAGCTACTGCAAAAAATGGATCAAAATTCTTACAGAATAATTCACTTGAAGTCACCGAAAAATAAACAGTTACAAACAGTAAAATATACTTTAGAGATCTAAGTCCTTGATCAACTAAGCCTGTGACAGTTATTCGAATTTTAAATTTTTCTCCAATTTTTCCGAAATATTCAACTATGGTGCCTAGTGGACAAATGTATGAGCAAAATAATTTACCAAATAGGATTATAGTTAAAAGCGTTACAATACCCATTACAATCTGCATACTAGTCATTGAGCAAGCTAGAGTGCCTTGATATAAGTAGGATGATAAAGCTTGTAAACCACCAACAGGACAATAGGCTTCAAAATCTGGTTTATATCCGTCCGACCAATATTGTTTCGTAAAAATAAATATTAACCAAGCAAATACCGATAACTGTAGTGCTAGTCTCCAATAATTAATTTTCTTTTTCATGTGTCTGTTATTTAATTTTAATTTATAACATGGAAGTCACCTAAACAATCATACTTTTATTTGTAAAGACTTGATAATAGCTAACCTTACACGTCAATTGTTGTTTTTTTATGTTCGCTTTATTTATAGAAATGCCAGAGAATCCGTTTAATTTTTAGATATAAAATCCCTTACCCATCACTAGGAGATAATTTCAAATAAGTATTTTTCATTTTGGTAGCTGCCCAAACAAATTGAACTAATATTATTCGCAGATATTTATTGTCAAGTGTTTTTCATCAGAAAATTAATTCTTATTAGCTCCTGTTTAGGGAAGAATATATGCGACTCCATCTTTTTCAATTCCAGGAATACTTTTAAGTAAACAAGCATTCAGTTCCTGATTGGATTCTTTTATATGAATATTTATTTAATATTTTAGAAATTTAGTATAGCGAATAAGATAGGTATCGATACACCAACTATGATCATCCATATCTGCCTTGATTTTAATTTCTTAATTACTAATACACCTGTAATACACAATAAGATTAGCCCGATTGCTAAAACATCAGCAATCAATTTCCAATACTTTAATGAGTTTGTGTGAAAAGCATCTATATAGTATATTAAAGATCTTTTTTTTGTCGATAAGTGAGCTTTACCATTTAATTCGTTTATAACAACAAATCCTCCATTATTCAAAACAATCATTATTTTATTATGATTACTTCTAAATTTCAAATAGCTATTTTTATCTAGACCTAACATTTCTAAACAAGCTTTTGCTTCTATACTATTGGTAGGAGCTATAAATTCAGGTTTCAGTTCTAACTTGGTGTATTGTTTTTCATTACCTGAACCAAATTCTTTTCTATGATTTAAAAGGATGCCTGAAATTGCATATATTAGAATCAATCCACAGAAAAAGAATCCTAAATCTCGATGTAAATTATAATTATATTTTCTCCAATTTTTCATTTTCTAAATTTAGAAATACATGCCAATTTGAAAATCAATAAAAGTTCTTTTTTCTCCATCAAAGAACTTAGTGTCATCACTAATTGCCTGACTAATAGAAGCTATTGTGAATATATTTTGTTCAATCTTAAAAGCTTTTACAGAAAACATCCAACCAATCGACAAACTATATCTTTCACAGTCACTCATTTGATAATAATGATCATGTAAATAAAGATCTAAAAATTTAGGATCTAAAACCTTTGAGTTGGAAGGTAAGGACGATGAGTTATCTAAGTTTTTCACATACTGAAATCCTAGACCTAATGAGAGTTGATTTTTGCCAATATAGAATACTTTATTATTTTCTAAATTAAAGTTTACGAGAGAATAGTCTGTATTAAAAATGCCTGGAATGTTGTTATAAATTTCTTCTTGATATTTATAACTACAATTTGCTTTAATACTAAAATTTAATTTATCCTTATTTTTAAAATTATAATATTCGAATCCTAAAAGACCTTGATATGAATTCCTTTCAAATTTTAAATTCTTAGCAATAGTGAACCACTGATATAAAGCTCCAACTTTTCTTAATTCCTGTGAATATTCATACGTTTCTGATTCTGAGTAGTTCCCTTTTACAGTTAGTTTGTAAATATTATTGTTGTTTTCTTTTTCAAATATGCTTGAGAATGAATATTTGATATTCGAAAAATCACATGGAGTTGCTACTTGATTTTTACCATCTTCAATTTCTTGTTTCATTGAGCTGAAACTAAATTCACTGATATTTTTAATTTGACCTATACTATTTTTGATTTGAAAAGCTCCTTGATATTCCTTTTCTATATAGTTTCTATTAAATCTATCAACCTTAGAAAAATTTAAAAATCCAAAACCTAAGAATTTAAATAATGCTTGGTCTTTACTTGCTTCTTCACATTTGTATTCGATATCTTGTTTTGAATATTTATAGATTCCAGATAATCCTATTTGTAAAGTTCCTTTATTCCATATGATACCAGGATTTATAGACACATTTACTATTTTGTTTAAAGGTCTTGGATCTATTTGCTTTGCTAATGAGCCACAATTAAAATCAACACCAACACCATAGTTGAAATTTTTATTGTTAGATCCGATTATACCTTTTAAATGATAGGATTCTCGATCTATTTCACCACCTATAGAATCTCCTAGAAATAATGGACTAATATTATTAGCATTCCAAAGGGATGTCCACATAGCTTTTTTTTCTGTCCCTTTTTTATACTCGAATAAACCATATAATCTTATTTTTCCTAAAGATGAATATCCTGATGTTTTTAATTTAAAACTATTAAGTTCTTTACCTTCTCGGATTTTTTTAAAATTTCCATCTTCATTTTGATAAGCTAATGAAAAGTCTCTCAAATTTAGATTGGAATTATAACCTATGCTTGAAGGATTAGAAGTTTCTAACCAAGTATTTTTAAGCTCATATAAATGCATTGCATTTAAGTTCTTATTTGTTAATTTATTATCCTTCTGAGCAAACAATCCAAAAGATAAACCTATTAGTAGCGAACAAGTGAATAATTTTTTAAGAGTCATGGAAGATTGTTTTTGATAATTAAGATCTAATATTTGGAAGCATTTAATATTAATGCTTCCAAATATTAGTATAAATTAATCTACAACAGTTGGGTGTACACCTGGTGTAGGAGTTTGATCTGTTAAAAAATCATTAGAGGAGTTATTTGTATCTTGATAAATTGCATGTCCATCTTTGATTTCAGCAACTTTACGTCTAATACTTTTCCCTGACCAGCTAGACTCACAAAAAACATATCCTACATCTATAGAGTTCTCAATTCTTTTATTTTTGGCTTCTTCACTTTTAACACAATCTACACCATCAATAATCCATTCAGGATTAATAATCAAGTAATTTTTAGTTGAAGAACTTCCAGGTTTAGTACTATAGCTAGATTCTTTTTTTGCATACTCAGTTGCACCTTCAGGAATTCTAAAAATTACAACAGCAGCACCATTAGTTGACATCATCCATTCTGAACCTAAAGTTGTTGTTGTATAAAGAATTTTTAGATTTGCAACAGCTGGAGCATCCGTATCTTTATCATTAATATGAATGTATGTCTCAAAATCAGCATTAGACATATCAACAGGAGAATTAGGATTGTTTTCAGCACTTTTATGATTGATTCCATCAATAGCGATTACTATACTCTCATAAGGCTGAACAGGATTTTCTTGACCAGAACCTGGGATAATCCAAGTTTGCATTGTACATGGTAGTCCAACAGTGTAAGATCCGTCAGTAATCCAATTTGAAGGGGCTTTCGATGAAAAACCTTCAACGTCAGAGAAACATAATCCATCAGCATATAAGACTTTATCTGAATTATTGTAAATTTCAATAAATCCATCAGCATAGTAACCTTTATTTTCAGGTGTTCTACATCCTGTATAATAAAGCTCTTTAAGAATAAATCCTGTTTTCCCAACAAGAGTCATATCTATTGTTATTGAAACAACATTTTCACCTACAATATTAATATTCATTTTACTACCACTATATATAAAGTCATTACCCGAACTTTGTACAATATGATTTGTAGCTGTAATATTGTATTCACCTGACTCAATAGTAAATTTTAAAGATCCATCTTCTTGAGCAACACCTACAAATTCTTTAGCGTTGTGAGAATTCACAAAATTGAGTAAAAAATCTTTTGTTGGAACATCTTCAACACCTTCAGGATATTGAAAAAACACACTAACATCAATTAATTTGTTATCATCGTCATCATCGCTACAACTAAATAGAGCAATTGAAATAAAAAGAAAAAAGATAATTTTTTTCATAGGTCTAATTTTTATAATTTAAATGAAACTTCTGCACCGAAGTATATCGGCTGATTTTTCCAAACGTAAGATCCTGAGATATCAGATAAAATTTTGGGTCTATGATTGAATATGTTATTTACAAAAAATGATAAGTCAACAGCATCTGAAACTTCCTTTGATAATTTAAGATTGAATTGAAATATTTCAGGCTCGTTTTCTTGAATAAAACTTCTGCGTTTTACATTCTTTATCAAAGCTGCATGCTGTGGGGATTGGGCATGTTCAGGTAAAAAGTCATGTGTATTTCCTGACATGTCTATAAATTTTATCGGATCAAGATATTTATTGGAATTCTCATCATTGAAAACTCGATTACCATAGATCTTGTTTCCATCATCATCTGTTATATAAACTTTATCCCATTTGCTTTGAGACTTATTATCCCAAATAGTTTGCATTGTTGCTGATATGATCATCCCAATTTTTGGAAAATGTGATATGATTCGAAGATTAGTGCTTAATCTCTCTTTTATCATTTTTTCACCGTGAGGATATATTGCTACAAAAGGGTATTTTTTTCCATCATATAATTGAGAAGGTCTTTCTGTTCTATTAGAATTGGATTTTCTAGATGTTTGCATCCAAGATCCATCTATTACAACACTCGTTTTTAATGTTTTTATTTGTCCAAAATCGATATTAAATTCTAACCCTTTTTTCGTAATATTTCCAGTATTTAAGACATGTTTATAATAAGTCATATCCTTTTCCATATGGTATCCTAACGCTTCTCCATTTACAGTTACATTATTCATATGGTATTCAGGTTTAAGACCTTCTGGAATTTGGTTATAAACTCTATAATCAAAAGCCTTATAAATATTAATAAATTCATAACCATTAGATCCTTTTTCGTAATAACCTGTAAGAGAAACGTTTACTCCTTCAATATTAATATCTAAACCTAACTCTCGTTTTATATTTTTGGAAGCCTTAATATGATTACCGTTATTTTGAATAACATTAGTAGTAGTTACAACCATTCGATTATCAGCATTCTCAGAATAATAATTTAAGCTGATTTTATCCATGTATGAAGGATCAGGATATAAATGCATTAATGTTGGAGATTTTACATTTATTCCGTATCCACCACGTAATTTCAGACTTCTTAATATTTTGGAATCATTATTTATGATCGTGTATTTGAGATTAACACGAGGCTCGTAATAAAATCCTACTTCTGAATCGAATAAGCCATCAGGTTGAAAATTATTAATTCTTAATCCAGCTTGAGTTTCTAATTTTGTTTTACCAATTGGTAATGTGAATTTATCTTCTAAGAATAGAGCATATTTTTTAGAAGCAGGAATGTCTGAAAACTTTCTAGTTCGAGTATTCGAAAAAGGAGGTCTATTCTCATCAAATATACGTCCCACACCTTTGTTTATATTATATCGATACTCCGCTCCAATTAATATTTTATTAATAACCTTACCATATGTTCCTGCAATTGTAGCTGAGACTTGACCATATAGATTAATAGGTTTACCTTTAATCGTAAGTTCACTTAAATATTCTGAAGGTAAATAAGTAGCCAAAAATTCACCGCTTTCTCTTGATGTTGATAGTGAAGTTGGACCATTGTTTGAAATCCATCTTTTCTCGTAGTTTTTCTGATTCTTTTGATCTATAGAAAAAGTATATTTAATATTGGTAAGCCAAGGTTTATTTAATGACCAACGACCATTAGTATTAATTCTATAACCTATGTCCTTCGAGCTATAATCCTCTTCTTTGCCTATCTCAGGATCAGTCTCATTTGCATCTTCAGTTCTAAACATTGTTACCTTAGTTGTAGTTCTTAAAGGACTACACCTTTTAAAAAATCGATTTGAATAGGTAATAGTTCCTGTTAATCTATCAAATCCTGAATATCTAGTACGAATATCATCATATGAACTTGTATAATCTAAATCTACATTTACTGAACCTAAATTATCTTTTAGTTTAAATCCTTTTCCTAAAGAAAAGGACTTAATATTAGGATCAGCTTTCAATTTAACATGTAACGGAGATTTCCCTGCTCTAGTTTTTATAATTACAGCACCCGAAGTAAGATCTCCATATTCTACTCCAGCAATACCAGTAATAACTTCAACCGATTCTATATTATCTGTAGGAATTTGTCTTAAATCAACTCCTCCTCCTACAACAGATGATCCTTTAGAAGTAGCCCCCATACAAGTACTACCACATTGTAAATTTGCATCATTAGACATAGGTGCACCATTCATTATAATAGCAGTACCTAAGGATGAATTTTTATTATACCCTATTTCTCTTATTGAGATAGCATCGGCATTTTTCATACCTGGATTCATAGATACTTGCCCAGGTAACAACTGCATTATATCCTTTACACTAGCTGCTTGAATGTGATTAAGTGCTGCTTTCTCTATTTTTGATGATGATCCTAAACCTAAATTTTGTTTGGCAGTTACCACAACTTCTTTAATTGATAAAGAAATAGGATCTAATAATATTCTTACAATTTTATTTGTAGAATCTATTTTTATTGATTTACGATATTCTCCATACCCTAGACTAGATGCATATATAGTGTAAGTACCAGATTTCATATTTTTAAAACAAAAATTTCCTTTTTTACATGAAGTAGACCATTGGTTAAGTTCTAAAATAGATATAGCAACAAACTCTAAAGGTTTTTTAGATTCAGAATCTATAATAGTTCCTCTTAAACAATTCTGGCATTTTTGAGCACTTAAATTAAAGACACTAACAAGTATCAAAAATGTAGATATAAAAAATATTTTTCTCATGATTAGATATTCAGTTAATTATAATTACTTGTGCAATCGTTATTTACAAAGAAATGATTTGAAATATTATCTAAATAACAATCGTAGTGAAGACAATCTTCTATTTTGTTTTGATCATTAGATTCATCAAGAAGTCGAGTAATATGATTCCCCAGATTAAATCCTAAAGTGACACCAATTAATAAACTGGCTGCAATCTTCATCACATTCATACGTATTATAAAATTCTTAGGCTTATTTAGCCTATCTGTTATTTTTGCTAGAAATATTTCGTCAGAATCTTTTTGTACATAAACATCTTTTTGGTTGTACACTAATTGCATTTGCGTGTACACTCTGTTGCAATGTGAACAGTCATTTAAATGTTTTAAAATATATTTTGGTAACGCCTTATCGTCATATGTAGATATGATGTTGACTATTGTTTTACAATTTTTCATTTTATTTTTATTAGACAAACATTCATTTAAAATCTTGCATCTATTTTCGATTTTCACACTTTTCGATACAATATTTACATTGATTATCAATACCAATCAGCTCTTTCAATATTTCATTCATTTTATTTTTCTGGTCTGAAGTACAAACCTTTTTTATATTTAATAAATGTTTAACAGACTGCTTATTTAAAGCTTGATAAAAATGAGTTGTTTTTTTTATTATAATATTAAGACTATCAGAAGAAGGATTTTCACGTATGATTTGATTATACAGTAGATGTTTTTGCTGGCATATTAATTTTAATATGATCTGTTTTTTCCTAAAATTCTCTTTATCTAAACTGTTTATGGAGTTATATTGATCTTCTGTGAACTTCAATTCTTTTTTTAAGAAGTCATTAGAATTAGATTTCATTCGAGAATCTAATTTTGTTTCAGAAGCAACCAAATACCATGAAAATGCTACAATAAAACATACATTTATTGTTAATAAAACAATATTCACCCAACTTATATTTACTGATTTGACTATATTACCCATTATTAGATATTTATATTGTTTAATTCATTATCAATGATTATTTTTTTTAAATTCGTTTTAGCTCTAAAAATTAAAGATTCAATGGCCGACACTGATAGTCCCATTATTTCTGAAATTTCTTTATGTGGTATACCATTACATTTATGTAATACCAAAGCTGTTTTCTGTTTATTAGGTAATTGTGATAATCCTTTTCTTAAAAGCAATACCCTCGAGTGTTCTTCAGTATCAATTTCAACATCTAGCTTTAAAGTCTCACCATAAGCCTCTATCATTTTAGATTCCCTCTTCTTTTTCTGTATAAAATTTAATGACTTGTTTATACAAATTCTATAAATCCAAGTTGAAAATGATGACTGTTTTCTAAATTTTTTGATTGATACAAATATTTCAATAAATACCTCTTGAGCTAAATATTCAGCATCCGAATTGCTACGAACAAAATTGTAGCAAGTATGAGACACCATCTTACGATAACGTCTAACCAACTCTTTAAAAGCATCTTGATTTTTATCTAATATTTGATTTATTAATTCACTATCAACCATTCAGTCATATTAAATAATTCTGATATACATCTATTAGACACTTTGGAATGTAAAATCTTGTGGTACTATTGATATAAAATGAAAATATATCATAATCATCTAAAGGATAACACTTTACTATATTCGCAAAGACTTGTTACATATAAATAGTATGTCGATAAATATTGGGAAAGTATGGAAACTAATATGATGTAAGTAAAAAGCTGAAGATATAATTAATAAGCAAGCCCAGAGTAAGCTCACGAGGTATTTAATAGCATCTCACTTTCGTGAGATAAGCCTCTCTCACATTAGGAAAATACGCTTTTATAGAAACATTCTTTGAATCTTTCCTTTTATTTCTTCATGCAACTTTTGGTAACTATTCAGTATGCTAATAGTTACGAAAGAAGTATATTCATAAATATGGAAATCTCAAAAGGTTTAATGGCTAAATCCGACAGACTGCTAGAGCATATCAAAATAAAATTTAGCCTATAATCCTTCCTTTCAAAAAAATACGATAATAAATTACTCTTCTCTAGAGTTATATATATTGATTATTATCAGGTGAATAAATCGAAACAAAACATTTATACTGCTGATTATCAAATAAATAATCATCACTTCTGAATACATCTGCCCTGCTTGAAAATAGTTTTTTTGCTCATCATTTTCAGCTATCTTTAAACTGATCCTAAAATCAACCTATGAAACACCCCTATACCTTCATACAATACTTTAGTTTACTTTTCTCTTGCCTAATAATTACCAGTTGTGATTTCAATCAGATTAATTTATACCATTCGAAAGAATATAAAATATTTCCTGATGCAGTAAAACAAGCTGATTATTATGCACGTGCTATAAGCTCAACACATATTATTTCCAATTACCCAACTGATAGTTCTAAAACGGCAAAAGATACAATACATTGGCGTTTAACTAAAGACATATCGCACTACCCAAAATTTGAATCTAGTTTTCCAATTCTAAATAGTCTTTATAATATGGCTCTCGAAGAAGTGGAGCTCAATATTAACGCAGATAGTTTATTTGATACTGGGGAGAAATGGAAAGGTGTTTGGACAAGAGATATCAGTTATAGCGTTATTCTAGCTTTAGCCATAACCAATCCAGAAATTTCAAAGCGAAGTTTGATGTACAAGGTTAAGAATGGTAAAATCATTCAAGATACAGGAACTGGTGGCTCATGGCCTATTAGTTCTGATAGAATGATTTGGTCTGTTGCAGCATGGGAAATTTACCTAACAACAGGAGATAAAGCTTGGCTAAAGAATGCGTACACAATTATTAAGAAAACAACAGAGGACGATCTTAATGTCGTCTGGAATTATCATGAACATCTCTTTAATGGTGAATCGTCCTTTCTCGATTGGCGTGAACAATCTTATCCGACTTGGATGGATGCCAAAGATATTTATTCGGCATTCTCTTTAAGCACGCAGGCAGTTCACTATCAGAGCCTAGTTGTTCTATCTAAAATGGGACAAATTCTTATTAAGGATACTCAAAAATATCAACACATATCAGAAGCACTAAAAAGGAGTATTAACAAAAAACTTTGGTTAGAGAAAAAAGGATATTACGCCCAATTTAAATACGATGCCAATTCCACAATTGTTTCAGATAGAATGGAAAATTTAGGACAAAGCCTTTGCGTTCTATTCGATATCGCAAGTGAAGAACAGAAGAATCAAATAATTGACAATACGGTTCAGCTTCCTTATGGAATACCTTGTATCTATCCACAAATCCCAAATATTCCTAGCTATCACAACAACAGTATTTGGCCATTTGTACAGGCTTATTGGAATTGGGCATCAACCAAAACAGAGAACGATGAATCTGTAAAACATGGTTTAGCATCTTTAATTCGATCTTCGGCTTTATTTCTTACTAATAAAGAAAATATGCTTGCCGAATCAGGTGATTTTAAGGGTACAGCTATTAACTCAAACCGTCAGTTATGGAGCGTTGCAGGTTCCCTTTCTAGTGTCTATCGAGTTTTATTCGGTCTGAATTTTAAAGAAGATCACCTAGAAATTAGTCCGTATATACCTCGGGAATTTAAAGGCGAGATAAATATCAAAAATCTAAAGTACCGTAATTCTACTCTAGATATTAAAGTTCTTGGATTTGGAAACAAAATCAACACATTCATGATAGATAGTTTTCCTTTGAATGAAAATGAAATATCAGGATCGCTAAAAGGACATCACAAAATAGTGATTGAAATGAATAACAGCTTGTCTTATCAATCGAAAATTAAGCTTAGACAAAATGCATATTCACCTGAAACACCAATTATTAATCTGGTTGATTCCACCCTTGTTTGGGACAAGTACGATGATGTTAGAAAATATAGAATTTACTGCAATCATAAAATGATGGAGGAAACAACAGATACAAGCTTTCAAATTCAAGCTCTCGATTACAATTGTACTTATCAAATTGAAAGTATTGACAAGAATAGACATCGTTCATTTTTAAGTGCTCCTATTAACATCTTCCCAAAAGAAAAAGTGCAGATTGTCGAAGCCGAATGGTTCACCAATCAGAAAGTAAACTTCGTTGAGTTAAGCCATAAAAAAAATCCCAATTTCATTTTCAAACTTAAGGTTAAAGAGGCTGGAGACTATTATATTGACTTTGAATATGCCAATGGGAATGGCTCCACTACAACGAATAATAAATGTGCAACCCGAAGCCTTTGGGTTTCAAATGCCTATTTAGGCACTGTAGTTTTTCCACAGAGAGGTAAAGATAAATGGGAAGATTGGGGCTATACCAATACCCTTAAAATAAAGCTTGATAAGGGAAGTAATAATTTGAGATTAAAACTCGAGCCATTTAATAAGAACATCAATATAACAAGCAAAGGAGCCTTAATAGATAAAATTAGAATCCGAAAAATAAACTAACCGTTTAAATATTGTTTTCGCAATTTATCTGATGAATAATCTAGAAGCCGAAAAATCATCAGATAATTTCGTACGGCTGTTTTTACTCTACTTAACAAAGAGTCTGCGACAATTAGATTTCTTCTTAGAATCCGAAGGATTCATCTGCTTATAGAGAAGACATTACAAATAAATTATTTCATCAACAAAAGGACTAATGCATTTGCAGAATCTTTTAATGCTAAAGTAAAAGATTTCAGAAGATACTTAAGAGGCGTAGTCGACATAGACTACTTTATTTTTCGTTTAACTAAAATCTTTGCTTGATAAAATTATTGCAAAGAATTGGTATTGAACAAAGTAATAAACTATTTAGATTCGGTCTTCGATTAAACCCAGAAATTGTACGTGATCCTTTAAAACTCCAATTAATCTCATAAAATTACAAAGAAAAAATCCTGACTCATGAGAATCAGGATTTTCTATATAATGAGGTTTTGCTTTATCGAATTTTCTTGAAAGCTTCACTTACAGACTGCGATAGAGCCTCATGAATAGTCTCCTCACTACCAATACCATTCACTTTACCAAGCTTATCTTGCTTTGCGTAGTATTCAGTAACTTTTAAACTACGCTTCTCATGCTGTTCTAAACGGTGAATAATAATATCAGTATCAGCATCGTAAGCTCTACGGCTAAAAGTTTTACCTCTAGCTGCCAATCGCTTAATCGATTCTAAAGTAGATACTTCAAGTTCTAAAGCCGTTGAAATTGTTGTTTGCATTTTCCTCAATAAACCATCAAGAATATAAGCTTGAACAATGGTACGTGGGAACCCTTTAAAAATAAATCCATTGGCATCTGGATGTGTTTTAATCTGACGTTCAATCAGTTTAATTGCAATCTCATCAGGAACAATATCTCCTTTTTCGATATATTCTTTTGCACTCATACCCATATCGGTGCCTTTCTTAATCTCTTGACGCATTAAATGACCAGTAGAAATATAAACCAAATTAAATTTCTTAGCCAACATACGACCTTGAGTTCCTTTACCAGAACCTGGAGGGCCTAAAAGAACCATATTAATCCATGAACGTTCAAGAGTCTGATCAACAACCGAAGTTAAACGTCCGAAAATATCATTGATATCTCCCATTCCATCAATAGGATGATAAATCTCCTTTTCTTTATAAAACTCAGCTACTGGCGTTGTCTTAGTTTCGTACTCTTGAAGTCTCACATTGATTACATCTTCAGCATCATCAGAACGATTCTCTGTTTCTGCACGCTTAAGAAGACGATTTTTCAAATTCTCGTTTGGAACTTCTAAACTCAACATACAGTCAAGTTTTGTGTTCAATTTAAGCAATAAACCTTCTAGAATATATGCCTGAACCGTAGTACGTGGGAAACCATCGAATAAAAAACCATTCACATCATTATTAGAAGAAATTTTCTCTTCCATAATTTGTACAATGATCTCATCAGATACAAGACCACCTTGTTTAATGATATCTTTAGCTTGAAGACCTAATTCGGTTCCTTCTGCAATTTCTGCTCGTAAAATATCACCAGTAGAGATGTAAGCTAAATTATATTTCTCAACTAACATCTTAGATTGAGTCCCCTTACCTGCACCTGGAGGTCCGAATAATGCTATATTTAACATGCGTAAATATTAATGTTTGTTTGTAGTATTTCAAATATCAAAATTAGAAAAAAAAGATAAGCCTACATATTAATTTTTTATTTTATCCCGAATTGCAAAAACAAGCTTGTCAGTTGGAATTGAACAAGTTACAAGACCTAATCATTCGTAAATAAGGAAATAGTCAATTATCGGAATATATATCGACCTAAGAATCTACCCTTAGCGAGTTTCCATCCGTAGCGAAAAACCCAGGATAAAAGATGAAGTAAGCCAATAAAAAAGAAAATTGGATAAATAGGATTTGTCCAGAAGGTGTGATTGATAATCGAAAAGTAAGAATATCCTACAACTAAAATAATCCCACCTAATAACTCGAATCGCCAAACCACAACTAAAGCTATCATCATAGCCATATGCGTATAAAAAAGCTTTACTAGCTGTGGGCTCATAAGATTTGGATCATCAATACCAAACTCAATAGCAAACCATGCAAAAAATAGGAATAAGAATACCCCTAAAAATCGTGCAAGCCAACGAATAATTGAGATGATAAGTTTTAGCATTTTTATGAATTAATGACCCATAATTGATATTTTCAAATATAGATGAATAATTAAAGTTTTGAAAATTTCTTCTTATTTATTCAGCATATTTAAGAGATTCCATTCAATAGAGCTTTCTAAATCAAAATTTTATTAAAGAACAGTTCCTTAATAATAATTGACTTTCTGCTTTTTTCGCCTTATCTTTTTTATAGAATTCATAAATGATAAAAAAAATGCAGCAAACTATTATTTTAAAACTTAAAAATGGTGCCTTATGAAAGCAAATTACATTTGTCCACACTGTCGAAGCTTTTTAAACATTGGCGATAAAATCATTATTGCTGCGAAAAATAGCAAAAAGGAAAAAGGTATACTTCTTCTGAGTATGGAACTTGGCGATTATTCCATACTTAAACACCCATCATTTAACATAGAAGAAGGTGAAAAGATTAAACTGGCTTGTCCATCTTGCAGTGAGAATCTAAGAAAGCATAAAATTCATGAAAATCTATATGGCATTATTATGCAGGACGAAGAAGATAAAGAGATGCAAATCCTTTTCTCGGGAACTTATGGTGAAAAATGTACTTATCGTATCACAGATAAGGATGTTGAATCCTTTGGTAAGGATGCTGGAAAATATATTGACCTAGACAATCTCATCTCGATGAGCTAGCATAACAAGAAACGAGTCCAATAAGGACTCGTTTCTTGTTTCTAATATTTTAAAACAGGTAAGCTCAATTTATACTTTATACATAGTAGCCTAATAACGATTATACAAGTAACCGTAACAAAGAGGTTAACTGTAGGATCTATCTGGAAATATTTTAAAACTAAAAAAAGCACTCCTCCAACGATACAAGCCACTGCGTAAATCTCTTTCCTGAAAATTAGTGGAATATCGTTACACAAAGTATCACGAATCACCCCTCCCATTACGGCTGAAAACAAGCCCATAATAATAGCCAATACAGGGTGTATTGATAGTGAAATTGCTTTCTCAATTCCAATTATCGTGAAAACACCAATCCCGATGGTATCAAAAAGAAACAAGGTCCGCTTTAATTGCATAATCATTCCTTTAAACAAGAAAGTTGCAAAAACACCGAAACTAATCACAAGTAGATAATTTAAATCTGAAATCCATGCCACTGGGAAATTACCCAATATCAAATCACGTAAGGTTCCTCCTCCAATAGCGGTAATAAAACCTGTGAAGAAAGCTCCAAATAAGTCAAGTTTCTTGTTGGCTGCTGATAAAGTCCCCGAAATAGCAAAAACAAATGTTCCTATAAGGTCTAATGAATAAATTACAGACATATGCTTTAGTTATCAATTAAATTATTCAAAATGAGCCTCCCAAATCAATCAGGAGGCTCATTGCATTATTCTTCTTAATCAATTAACAATGAATAATTAGCGATTAAAACCCTCTTGAGAATAAAAACTGACTATCAGACCAGTTTATTAAACTTGTAGAGACAGATTCTTACAACAGATCAGAAATAGCTTCTACATTATCATTCATTGATCATCATATTACTTCTCTTCCTGTGCATCAACAACTGCAATTGCAGTCATGTTTATCAATTCACGAACAGTACAAGCCATTGGTACCACGTGAAATGGCTTAGCAGTTCCCAAGATGATTGGTCCTATATTTTCTGAATCACCAAGATCTTGCATCAGCTTATAAGCAATATTCCCTGAACTCAAGTTAGGGAAAATAAGCGTATTCACATCTTTTCCTTTAAGCTTGTTGAATGGAAAATTAGCATCACGTAGCTTTTTATCCATTGCAAAATTCAATAGCATTTCACCATCAACTGCTAGTTCTGGATGATTCTCGTGTAAATACTCAATAGCATTGTGAACTTTCTGAGGGCTCCCCTTTTTCACAGCGCCAAAGTTCGAATAAGACAACATCGCCATTGCTGGCTCCTGACCAAATTTCTTAACCGCACGGGCCGTACTCAAAGTTGTATCGATCAATGACTCTTCAGTTGGTTCAGAATTCACAGTTGTATCAGCAAAAAACAAAGGTCCTTTCTTTGTCATCACAATATTCATCCCTACAAGGGTTTTCATACCTTCTTCTTTACCAATAACTTTTTCAGCAATACTAAGTGTTTCGAAATAACGAGTTGCATATCCAGAAATGAATGCATCGGCATCACCTGCCTCAACCATAGTAGCACCAAAATAGTTGCGATCAAACATCTTTTCTACAGCCTCTTTATGAACTAGACCTTTACGTCCAAGTTTCTGACAAAGAATATCAGCATAACGCATTCTTCTTTCCCGTTCGTCTTCTGAGCGAATATCGATAATTTCAGCACCTTCTAAATCAAGATCATGTTCTTCAACTAAATGCTTAATATTTTCGATATTACCCAACAAAATTGGCTTAGCAATACCATCGTGCAATACAATTTGAGCAGCCTTAAGAATATTAAAGTTGTTTGCTTCAGGGAATACTACACGCTTAGGAGCTTTCTTGGCTTTATTGAAGATCGTACGTAGTAACTCATTCTCAGTTCCCAATCGCATCTTCAATTCTTCAGCATAAACATCCCAATCCATGTCAGTTTTACGAGCAACACCTGACTCAACAGCAGCCTTAGCAACCGCTACAGCTACACGAGAAACCAAACGAGGATCCATCGCTTTAGGAATAATATATTGCTTACCGAAAGTGATATTTGCTTCATCGTATGCAGCATGTACCAACTCTGGAACAGGTTCTTTTGCTAATTCGGCAATAGCATGTACCGAAGCAATTTTCATCTCCTCGTTAATTGCTGTTGCACGAACATCAAGTGCACCACGGAAAATATAGGGGAATCCTAATACGTTATTAATCTGATTAGGATAATCTGAACGACCAGTTGCCCCAATAATGTCGTCGCGAACAGACATAGCATCATCATATCCAATCTCAGGATCAGGATTAGCTAGTGCAAATACAACAGGATTTGGTGCCATAGAAGCTACCATCTCTTTCGACATTGCACCACCAACGGAAAGACCTAAGAAAACATCACACCCAACTACTGCTTCAGCTAAAGTTGATAAATCTCTTTGAGTGATAAACTGTTTTTTCTGTTTATTCAAACCTGTACGCTTTGCATTGATAACACCACGGCTATCACACATTACAACATTTTCAGGCTTTACACCCAAAGAAATATAAAGTTTCGTACAAGAAACAGCCGCTGCTCCAGCACCATTTACCACAACTTTTACATCTTCAATTTTCTTATTTCCAATCTCAAGAGCATTTAATAAACCTGCAGCTGAAATAATAGCCGTTCCGTGCTGGTCATCATGCATCACTGGAATATCCAATTCTGCTTTCAATCGCTCCTCAATTTCGAAACACTCAGGTGCTTTAATATCCTCAAGGTTAATTCCACCAAAAGTAGGTGCAATTGCCTTTACGGTTTGAATAAATTTTTCGACGTCTGTTTCGTCAACCTCAATATCGAAGACATCAATATCTGAGAAAATCTTAAATAATAAGCCCTTTCCCTCCATAACTGGCTTGCCAGCTAAAGCGCCTATATCTCCAAGACCTAATACTGCGGTACCATTAGAAATAACTGCTACAAGGTTTCCTTTTCCTGTATAACGGTATGCGTCTTCAGTATTTTTCTCAATTTCAAGACAAGGCTCAGCAACTCCTGGACTATAAGCCAAAGAAAGATCACGTTGAGTTCTGTAAGGTTTTGTAGGGATAACTTCAATTTTCCCTGGGCGTCCTTCTGAATGGTAATTTAATGCGTCAGTTGACTTTTGTTTTGACATAACTGTTTTGTGTGTTGTTTGTTTCCCAATTAATGGGACGTTTAAAGTTTGGAATTTATCTTCAAAGACGATTAATATTCAAGAAAGAATCGCTTTATGTCTAAAGCTATTTAAGAATAGTAGCCCCTTCAACGATTTTGCAAATTTAAGTATAAATAAGGAAATATAAGTTCCGTTTCTAGAATGATTCACTAACTTAATATCTTCAAATTTTGAGTCAAACTCATTATCACAAGAATAGATATCAGGTATTAAATTTCTCGATATCGAGATAAAGATTATTGATTAATATAATTTGGTCAATAGAGTCACCCTCTATACATTTGTAATCGTAAACAATTAAAGAATAATAAATCTTAAAATCTAAATACAATGCAATCATTAATCGGAAAAAAAGCACCAGCGTTTGTAGCTAACGCAGTATTAAACGGAAATCAAATTACTGAAGGTTTCTCATTAGAACAATTTGTAGGTGAAAAAGAAGTTGTCTTCTTCTTCTACCCTCTTGACTTTACTTTTGTTTGTCCGACAGAGCTGATCGCTTTCCAAGATAAACTTGCTGAATTCGAAAAACGTAATGTAGCTGTAGTTGGTTGTTCAGTTGACTCTGAATTTTCACATTTTGCATGGTTAAACACTGAGAAAAACAAAGGTGGTATTAAAGGTGTAACTTACCCATTGGTAGCTGACCTTTCTAAAACTATTGCCGAGAACTATGGTGTTTTAGCCGCAGACTACGATTATGATGAGAATGATAATGCGATTTCAACAGGAGCTCCTGTAGCTTACCGTGGTTTATTCCTTATCGACAAAAAAGGTATTGTTCGTCACTCAGTAATTAACGACTTACCACTAGGTAGAAGTGTAGATGAAGCAATTCGTATGGTTGACGCTTTACAGCATTTTGAAGAGAATGGTGAAGTTTGTCCTGCAAACTGGATTAAAGGTGAAAAAGCGATGGAAGCAACACAAGAAAGTGTATCCGAATACTTAAGCGACAAGTAAAAAAGAAGAAATCAGACCTAAGATGTGAGATGTGAGATCAAAACATTTACAAAGGCTTGACAGTAAATTATTATTCTACAAAACACAGACTTTAAAAAATAGAGGTTGATTGACATTATTTTGTCTCATTTCTATAATCTCAAGTCTAACATCTAAAATAAAGATTATGAAGATTAACAGATACCAAGATATTACAACAATAGCAGGAGAAGGAAAAAAAGATTACATCGACCGTCACTCAGCATTCCTTCATTGTGAAGACAATGCAAAGGCAGGTGAAAAATTTACTGTAAAGGTTAAAGTTGGTGATGCTTATCCACATCCAGATGATTTCGATCACTTTATTGCTTGGGTACAACTTTGGGACGGTGAAAACATGTTAGCTCAAACTAACTTCACTGCTGGTGCTCTTGGTAACACGCCTAATCAGGCTGAGATAGATTTCTACATTGTTCCTGGTAAAAAAATGAAGTTGACTGCTGCTGCTTTCTGTACAAAGCACGGTCTTTGGCATTCTGATGAGAAAATTGTTGAAGTAGAAAAAGTTGCTGTAGAGGCATAATTTTTCGTTTCAAAATATAAAAAAAACTCAATGGTTTATAACTATTGGGCTTTTTTTATATAAGGTCGAAAGTCGGACAAGGTTAATGTGAAATAAAGATTAAAGTGAAAAAATAAGGCTGAGTGCTCACTGAGCGAATTCGAAGTGTGAAACGAAGTTCAGCTCATACAAAATTAAATAAAAGTCGAACCACAGATTACACAAATTTTCACAGATTAAAGTATAAAACGTCAATAAACCTGTCATTGCGAAGGAGCTTGCGACTGTGGCAATCTGTCAATAGTAGATACTCCTCTAATTTTTATTATTCTGTATGCAAGGAGATTGCTTCGTTGTCGTGCCTCCTCCTCGCTACCGAGCTTGCGAGAACTCCGAAGGTCATGACAATTATAATTGATCAAACAAATCTCTCCATTCCCTATTAAAAGAATTAATCAAATCAATTTTCTTTTGCCTTGATCCTGCTTTTATTTGTTTTTCTCTTGCAATAGCTTCTCCAATATCAAAATACTGTTCATAGTACACCATCAGATCCACATTATATCAAGCAGTGAATGACCTGGGATTATATTTCATTTTATGTTGTTCTATACGTAATTTCAAATTTGATGTCACACCAGTATAAAGAACCGTATGATTCTTATTTGTGAGAATATAAACTTGATAAGTACGGTATTCCATAATTAACCTGTCTTTGCGAAAGAGCCTAGGCGATTGACGCAATCTGTTAATAAATGCGGTTCCTTCTTTTTTAGCTTACCTGTATGCGAAGAGATTGCCACAGCCTCATACTTCGGCTTCGCAATGACAGCAATTTTGTAATCAATCACTTTTGATCTTTTCAATACACTCAGCTAAAGACTCGCGCCAATGTGGAATCTCAATACAAAAGTCAGCTTTTATCTTAGCCTTATTCAAGACAGAATAGGCTGGTCTTTTTGCAGCAGTTGGAAAATCTTTCGACTCAATGGGACTTAACTTACAATCTATATTAGCCATCTCCATAATAGCCTGAGCAAAATCGTACCAAGAAGTGACTCCTTCATTAGAATAATGATACAACTTCCCTTTTGTGTCAATACGACCCTGCTTAGATATGATATCCAAACAAACTTGTGCTAAATCTCTGGCATAGGTTGGTGTTCCAATCTGATCATAAACAACAGATAAAGAATCTTTCTCTTCTCCCAAACGCAGCATCGTTTTCACAAAATTGTTCCCAAAGGTCGAATACAACCAGGAGGTTCTGATGATGATCGAATTTGAAGGGGAATACATAATTTCCATTTCTCCAGCACGCTTCGTTTTCCCATAGGCACCTAGCGGACAGACAGGCATTCTTTCTGTGTAAGGTCGATTGCTTGTTCCATCAAAGACATAGTCCGTAGAAATATGAATCAGTTTCAGCTGATACCGTTGGCTCACAGCTACCAAATGCCCAACCGCCTTGGCATTAACCAGACCTGCTATTCCGGCATTTTGTTCTGCCTTATCAACAGCTGTATAACCTGCACAATTTATAATGCCTTGAAAGCCCTGATCTTTTACAAAATCATTTAATAAAGCCTGATTACAAATATCAAGTTCTTTAGAATTAGGGCATACAAATTCCAATTCTGGATAGGCAGAACTGAGTACTTTTATTTCAGATCCCAATTGGCCAGTAGAGCCTGTAACGAGTATTTTCATATATCAAGGATAAAGTTTGACAAGGTTAAAGTAAAACAAGGATAAAGGAAATTCAAGAGCCAACATCAATTTCTCCTCATTATTTTAAGGAGGAGTACCCGTTTCGATTTATCGGAAAAGGGGGAGGTGGTTTGTTCCAAAAAAAAATATACGACCACAGATGACACAGATTTTCACAGATTTAAGAAACAAAATATGAGATATCAGTTATACGACATTTGACTCTTCGACCTTTTGACTTCTTAAACAAACCACTAATGGTCACTAATTTAAACTAATTAATATTCATTAAAAGAATAAAACCAAAAATGACACAGGTTTTACGGATTATAAACTAAAGAACGGATACTTCCCAAAGCTATTGCCTAAAGTTAACCAGATCGGAGAATTAATTATACAAGCTTGGATTAAAAAATAATCAACCACTAATGAACACTTTTCCAATAGCTATCGGGAAGAATCGAAGTATCAATGGTCAGTAGTTACTTTACCCTCTTATCAGTTCTGAATTGTTCGACTTTTTGAATAACTTAATTTAATACTTGTCATTGCGAAGGAGCCTACGACTGTGGCAATCTGCCAAGAGTAGATCCTCCTCTAATTTTTATTATTCTGTATGCAAGGAGATTGCTTCGTTGTCGTGCCTCCTCCTCGCTACCGAGCTTGCGAGAACTCCGAAGGTCATGACAATTATAATTGATCAGACAAATCTCTCCATTCCCTATTAAAAGAATTACCTTATATCCGCAAGAAAATAAGATAAAAATCGGGCAGCTCAGTAATAAAAGCTATTACAGAGCTTGCCCGATTGTAAATTTTTCACCTATTTAGGTGAAAAACATCGTCGCAGATGAAAATTACTTATTCTCAAGAAAATATCAAGTCTTTTGGCGGAATTAATTTCGTCAATCATATTCTTATCTAATGCGTCAATATTCGAGATCATAGATGAAAATCTGAAGTCAAGAGGAAATCGAGCAACTTATGCTTATAGTAACCTTTTCAAATCCTATTTGTATTTAAGCTTATGTGGAGGTGAATGTGCAGAAGATATTTCAGAACATTTACGTTCAGAGCTTAATCAGGTAAAAACCCTTCAAAATCGTCTTGTAAGTCACCTATCCCCCATGTTGAAGAACCAAAGATCAAATTTGAATAGCCTTCTAGATCACTTGCTTTTACATCTGAAACATCAAATATTCGTGCATTATCAGCACCAAATTCTTTTTGTAATTGCTCTGCTGCGGCTTCAGTGTTTCCTGTTAAAGAACCAATAAAAAATTCCTATGTTTTGCATTTTATTTTAATTTAGATTAAATAGATGTCCAAAAATAGATCGTTTAAACAATTTACACAATAACTAAAAGTTGTGATTTTACAATATAAAATATCTGAAATAAGCAATAATGAAAAGCCTTAGCATATTCCCTATTTCTGGCAGTCAATAATTCTGTATAAAAAAGAATAGCATTATTTCAATTACTTGCGTAAGACAAATTGCAAGAATGATCCTTTTTTAAACCCTTTAAAAGTAGAGATGGATTGAATAGTAAGCTTTTGGTCATTAATCTGTTTTATGAATTGATCTGTATCAAATAAGCCTAAATCTTTATCTGTAGATTTATTAGAGTTTCCATTATTTACCAAAGCTATAATTTCACCATTAATTTTAAGTACCCTTAAAACCTCATCGAGTTTATTTTTGATTAAAGGAAAAGCTTCTGCATAAAGAAAAATCTTATCAAAAGCCTGTGAATTATAACATAATTTTCCATTGCAAATCTCTCTTCCCTTTGTGCATTTGAAACGAAACTGACAGTTTTTACAATTTTGTTTCATTCCTGTATATGCTAGAATACAAAACTCAGTGGTCATTTCCTCAGGTCCCACAGATAGGAAACGACAGTCTTTTTCCACACCTCTATCTTTGTCAAATAAATGCTCATAAATCAGATTTCTCATGTCAAGTTGACTCATTAATTTGCACTAAAAGAAAGTATTATAATTATTTATTTTTCTTCTCTCTTTCTTCCTTGATTTTTCTCATCCAATCCTCCTCAACAAACAGCATTCCATTAACCGATTGTACTCTTATACTTGTTTCATCTTCCAATACTGCTAATATTTTCATCACTTTTCCCTTTTAATATAAATACAATAATATCATTTAAAGTAAATCAATTGATAATCATTTATCAATCCCTATAATTAATGATTTTACAACTGCTAATTCTTAGATTACCAATTCTATTGATCATTTTGAGATAAAAATAACAATTCGATAAAAGAGCATACTTAAAAAAAACTAACGCCCTACCTAAAATCTAGGTAGAGCGTTAGTTTTAATAATCGGAAAGGCAAAAGGATTAAATTTCAAACATAATTATCTTCTAATTATTCCTGTTAATAAGTTCAATTCTGAACCTAAAATATAAATTTACTTTACTTCATCGGCATGAATTAAGCTATTAAGTAAAGCATAAACTGTTAATCCCGATATTGATTTTATCCCTAATTTACTTGTGATGTTTTTTCGGTGGCTTATTACCGTATGTATGCTAATATAAAGTCTATCAGCAATTTCTTTATTTGCCAGTCCTAATGCTATTGCTTTTAAAACCTCTATTTCCCGTTCACTTAAAATTGACGACTCAACATTAATTGCAAGTGATTTGGGTTCAAGAAAGAAATTTTGAAATTGTTCCAACATCTCTTTCTGATCACAAGAATAGGAGATGAATTTCTCACAGTCACAGCGACACATTGTTTCACCACCAATAACCATCAACTTACAAGTCGGACATTGTTTTCTTAAATTTTCCAAACACTTTTTTTGAGGATAGGACAAAATACGATCACTCAAAATCAAATAATCAGGATCTTTACCATTTTTTAATAAGTCTATTAATTCTTCTAAATTATTGGTTTCCTTTAAATCAGACTCAACCCCAACAACACTTAGTAACGTTTTAATACCAAGCCTATTAAGATACTGGTCGGATGCAATTAATAATTGTGTTTTTTTGTCAGAATATTCCACAGATCTCTAATACTTTTTGTTCTAATAATTTCACCTTAGGAACAAGAACTTTCTCCTCTATTCTTGCATGATCTTCTAAATCCGATTCCATTCGAAATAACTCCATGAGTAATTGTTCACTCAAATCCTCCAACACGGGAGGTAAAAATCGAATAATCAGATTTTTTAAATCACCCAATTTTATTTCTAAACTATCATGATTTCGTTCATAAATTTCAATAGGTTCCTTCTTAATTCTTTCTATTAGCTCATCAGAATAATTTCCATTCACCAACACTTCCTCAAGTAACAATATATACGGAAAGACTTTATCCTCTTCCAGATTGAAGTGTTGCTCTATCTCTACCTTGTATTCTTGAAAAAACTGCCTTAACAAACCGACATTGCGGCTATTCTCATCTATGGTTCCCTGCTCCATTTTCTGAATACATAATTCGATCTTAGGAATCTTTGAATTTAAATAATAGGCATGTGTTTTTGATAAATATTCGATTATTAAATCTGCTTGAAAAGTCCTTAATTGATTCTCTGGGAAATAATTTGAATTGTGATAAGAGTTAACAATTTCAAGAAAAAAATCAACATCAACTTTATGCTCATTACAAACCTCACCAACAGATTTATTCCCGAATCCCAATCCAACACCAAATCTGGCAATGATAGAAACCAATCTATAATCTGTAAGAATGACATCTGCCATTTTTGAAAACTTCGTAAAAATCATCATTTTTCTCATTAGTAAATCGTATTCTATAAAATAATACGCTGTCTCTATTTTTATATTTTAAACTTCTGTAAATTTAACTGTTTGACTCCTTATATGAAACCCCTATTTGTAATGATTTTAAGAATACATTTAAAAAAAACGATGTTCATTAATTCATTTACTATTCGCCTATTAATACGTCGTTCTCTTCCTATATCACTTGAAGGAGGTATACTGCTATTGTCACTATTCTTTCTATGTTTCAAAGAAGCCATCTCCTGTTTAAGCTCTTGATTCTCTTTTTTAAGAATCTTATTTTCCTGCTTCAATATTTTATTCTATTGACAAAGATTTTTATTAGCCACTCTTAATTTCTTGTACCAATCTCGCTTATGGCAAGTGTGCCAGCAACAACTGAGATAATCGCAGCAAAGCTAGAAAATGAAACGCCACAGAAAGGAATAATAAGGCATAGTGAAAATACAAAGCCATTAGCAATCACAATTCCCTTATTCTCTCTCATGAACTGAACGCTCTGCTTAAGATTTAACTTCTTTCTCTCAAGTGCATAATCCATAAAAGAAAAGCCATAAAAATAAGCTGAAATAAAGAAAAGTATTATAGCAGCAAACCATCCAATAATTGGGATGAAGCTTAGAATAAACATGAGCAATGTAAGAATGACTTCAATACTGAAATTTCGAACTGCAATAATAACACCCCTAAGCACATCCTTTACAAGTTGTCTAAAGCTAAACGGGTAATCAATACCTGTTTTTATTTTCTCAGTTCGTTCCGATAGATATGAAAATACGGGTGACATCAGTATAATGATGATATAACCACCTAAATAGGCAAAGAGTAAGAAAAACATGATTTTAAAGGTGAGCCATACAAAAGTATCCATCACAGTACTCAGAAAGCCTGAACCCCAAAAATCACCTTGCTTCAATTCAAATTGATTCTGTAAATACATCTTTGCAGTATCGGAATATTCATTAACCATATCCCAACCAAACCAAAACAGAAGAATATTAAAGGCAAGGGGGAATAAGAAAAACCAAGCTAATTTCTTTTTGAAAATGAAATTTAGAGCCTCGGAATAGGTGCGAAGTCCGAAACTAAAATCTTTAAAAAAACTCATGTCGTCTTATTTAAAATTGTGGATAGAATTTTCATTAATTTTTAAATTTAACAACTTGTTGTTATAATCCGAATATAGAATCTGAAAAACACAAGAATTTTATTACTTAGAATCATTTTGAATTGGGATTGAATTGTATCACCTTTGTTTTACAAAAATACGGATGATGATAAAATTATTTAGTCGAATTATATGTGATAGAAATTTTGTTTTAATTCTTGCCGTGATATTAGGCTTAACTATTGGCGATTGGGCTGAATTTTTAAAGACATACACCTTCTATATTTTAGCAGTTGTCATGATTTTTTCTACTACGGGGTTGAGTACTAAAGCTCTATTTCCTTTGAAGAAAATGATTCAACCACTTTTATTGGGATCTGTTCTCAATTACCTTGTTTTTGGAACTGTTATTATAAGTTTGGCTTACTTTTTAATGCCAACACCTGAGTTGTTCCTAGGCTTTGTAGTTATAGCTGCAACACCGCCTGGATTGGCTGTAATACCCTTTTCTCATATTCTTGAAGGTGATATCAAATATGGAATAGTTGGTGTTTTAGGCGCTTTTATCAGTTCTATATTCTTGGCACCAGCCATAGTTGGTTTATTGAGTAATATGGATGGTGGTGTTGACTCAGGCATGCTTTTTATGAGTATGATTAAGCTGGTTTTGATTCCTATGATTATTTCCCGATTTCTACTTTGGGAACCTATTAAACCAACTGTTGAAAAGGTGAGAGGAAAAATTGTAGACTGGGGTTTTGCTTTATTGATATTTACCGCAGTCGGTTTAAATAGACAAGTTTTTTTCTCAAATTTTGAAGTGTTGTTTCTAGTGGCTTTAGTCTTGTTTCTAAGTATTTTTGGGCTAGGTTTTGTTTATGAAAAAATTGCTCCAAAACTGAGTATAAGTAAAGAAGTCGCAATGACACAAAATTTACTGCTTACAATCAAGAGTTCCGGTTTTGCAGTTGTAACCGCATTAACTTTATTTGGTAAGGAAGCT
Organism: Marinifilaceae bacterium; assembly: GCA_016744515.1. Lineage (GTDB taxonomy): Bacteria > Bacteroidota > Bacteroidia > Bacteroidales > Marinifilaceae > Ancylomarina. The sequence continues at coordinate 34,072 of JADGEF010000005.1, forward strand.
GCAATCCCTTCAGCAGTAATGGCTATATTCGTATTATTATACTTGCTTTATTTATCATTCCGAATGGAATACAGGAAGAAGAAAGTCAAGCTTAAAGGATAAAGTCGGGACGCGATTTATCGCATCTAATGTTATAATAAATAATCAAAATAAACGGTTTGAAGCTAACATTTTTAGGTACAGGAACCTCTCAAGGAATCCCCATTATAGCATGTAAATGTCCTGTCTGTTTATCTACTGATAGAAGAGATAAGCGTTTAAGAACCTCTGCTATGATTGAAGTTGATGATAAAACTATTGTGATAGATAGTGGACCTGATTTTCGATATCAGATGTTACGAGCTAAAGTTGAAAAATTGGATGCCATTATTTTCACTCATGAACATAAGGATCATACGGCAGGATTGGATGATGTTCGTGCATTTAATTGGGTAAATAAGAAAGCTGTAGATATCTATGCCGAGGAACGCGTTCAAACTTCTTTAAAGCAGGAATTCGCTTATGTATTCGCCGAATTTAGATACCCAGGTATCCCTCAGTTGAACTTATGGACGGTAGAAAATAAGCCCTTCTATATTAACGGAACTAAAATCGTACCTATCCGTGTAAAACATTTTAAACTACCCGTTTATGGCTATCGGATAAATAACTTAGCTTATATTACCGACGCTAATCATATTTCGGAAGAAGAGAAGGGAAAGTTAAAAGGCTTGAAAGTACTTGTTTTGAATGCCTTGAGAAAAGAAAAGCATTTGTCTCACTTTACGCTTTCAGAAGCTTTGGCGTTAATAAAAGAGTTGAAACCCCAAAGAGCTTATCTGACTCATTTTAGCCATCAGCTTGGTTTCCATGAAGAGATATCAAAAGAACTACCAGATAATGTTTTTATGGCCTACGATGGCTTAGAAATTGAAATATAATTTAGGATATGAAAAAAGACCTCAAACATATTGCTTGAGGTCTTTTTATATACTATTATCTTTTTAGTTCGGTAAGGTTTTGTAATGCCTAGATAATAAATTTGTATTGAATTTGTGATATTTCATCAATATCGTTGATTTAACCTGTTTACAAATCAGTCTCAGATCTAAAATCTCATATCTCACGAACTCGTATGTTATTACTTCTTTAGCTCGTAGCCATCATATTTACCTTTCTTAGTGGCAGGTATGCCATCAACCATCCAAGCAGGAGCAGCTTCTCCTTTTAGATAGTAATCGAAGAATTGCATCATTCTAATAGATAAGTCCATTCGGTTAGGACGTCTTTTCAAGTTATGTGCTTCGTTATTATACGAAAGCATCCAACATGGTTTCTGCAAACGTCTCATTGCAACAAATAATTCGATTCCTTGATACCAAGGTACAGCACCATCATGATCGTTGTGCATAATAAGAAGTGGTGTCTTAATTTTTGGAACTGAAAAGATTGGAGAGTTCTCTATGTAATGAAGAGGTTTTTCCCACAATGTTCCACCAATTCGGCTTTGAGTATGTTCATACTGAAACATTCTACTTCGTCCGCTTTTCCAACGAATTCCGCCATAAGCCGAAGTCATATTACTTACGGGAGCACCAGCCATGGCACATTTGTAAAGGTTAGTTTTTGTCACCAAATGAGCAATCTGATAACCTCCCCAACTTTGTCCTTGTAAGGCAACGTTTTCTTTATCGATAAAATCGAATCGATCCATCATAGCAAGCGTTCCGGTAACAACTGAACTGTAAGCACTTTCACCAGGATGACCAACTTTAGGATAGGTGATATCTGGCATGAAAATTAGATAATCATTACTCACACAGTAAGTCGGATTGATAATGGACCAGTTTGGCTGGGGTACGTAATGCTTGTGTAGACGATCACTCACACGCTCGTAGAAATATACAAGCATTGGGTATTTCTTGTTAGGATCAAAATTTTCAGGTTTATATAGCATACCTTGAAGCTTCTCACCATCACCCGAAATCCAGTCAACAAGTTCTACATTTCCCCAAAGAATATCCTTTTGTTGAGGGTTTGCGTCTGATATTTGTTTCTCCTTTGAGAAGTTCATATCACTTAACCAAAGGTTAGGATAATCAACAAAAGTTGCACGTTGCCATAGGAATTGATCCGCATTTTTCGCCTTAATGGGGTCAGAGTAACTTACGTCTTCGAAGCGAATCTTTTGTGGCGCTACCCCATTTGTTATTTGATAAAAACCTGACTTCTTATTGAATTCACCAAAGGCTTTCAATAATATGTCTTGACTTAAATCGATAAATTTCTCATCTGCATCAAGCTTAATGTAGTTGAAACGAATATTTTCCTTTCGTCCTAAACCTTGAGTAAGGTTTGTTGTTTTCTCTTTTCCTTTTGGATCAATTTTCCAGATATCATATCTATCCTGAATAAGGATATACTTATCATCTTTTGTCCATCCCATTACACCATATGGATTTGGATCACTCGGAGTGTCATGTGTTTCAGAGTAGAAATTGTAAGGAATATCATTTGTCAACTGACGTGTTTTTTTGCTTGAAACATTATAAACATTCCAAGTACTATCAGCTGTTTCGTACCAATAAAGATATTTTTGAGAAGGTGAAAGAGCAACTCTAGAATTTTTCTTTTTAAGTACTAATTCAGACTGGCCTGAGTTTACATTTACCAAATAATAATCTTTAAACCAGGTATTCCAAGATTCTTCTTGTTGATAAGGCAAAGAAGAGCTTCCCATAGCTAATTTAGCATTACCGTGATCGAAAAGTTTAAGGTTTGGTCGGTTCGTAGTAGCCAGTTGCTTAATGGTTTTTTTCTTGGTGTTATAGACCGATTGATAAGTTCTCTTAAGTTCTTTCTTAAGCTTCACCTTTTGTTCTGGTTGTAGCAGTGGATCTTTCCAACTCCAGACATCAAGCTTATATTTTTCATCATCCAATAAACTATCTTTTTTCTCTTTTTCAGGCTTAGGTGCGATTCCAAAATATAGATATTCACCATTTCTTGAAAAGCTAACTTGTCCATTTTCACTTAAAGCCCATCCATTAGGAATATCAGGATTTAGCGTGTCTAATATCACTTTTGAATATTTAAATTTTGTTTCAAAATAGTGTAGGTTGAATAACTTTTGCTTGCTTGTATCTGCAGAGAAAATAAAGGCTAATTTGTTACCAGTAGCTGAAATATCTAGCTTCTTAACGAGACCATTTTTCTTAAAAATAAGCTGTGGAGCTTTATCTTCAAATTTGAAAAATGAAACGCTTGCTTCGCCAATGCTATCTTGGCTTTGAGTGATGAATGAAGCCGATTGACCATTTCTTGAAAGTTTGTAGTCGCTAACATTTGAGAAGGAGATTATCTCATTGGTTAATAGGTTTCTGAAATTTAAGTCACCTACCTCAGGTTTATCTTTCCTCTTTTGTTTCTTCTTTGGTTTCTTTTCATTTTTTGTGCTGTCTTTTTCTACCTTTTTTGTTTCAAGCAGAAAAGCAAGCCATTCACCATTTTCAATAGGGCTTCTGTACGATTTAAGCTTGGCGAATTTTTCTAATTTTTTATCAGCTAAGTTTAAAATTGCCAATGAATCTTTAGCTAGATTCTTAGCTTTCACTTTTTTCAACTTAGCCTGTCTAATCGTATCGAATTGTGCCTTTATTTTGAAAACTAGACTCTCTGAATTTGGTGAGAATTTAGCAGCATATCCTCTTGGAAACGAATCAAGTTTTTCTGTTGATTTTTGATAAAGATATAAGTAGCCATCACCTTTTTGAGGATTTACTTCGTAGCTTACCCAATCGCCTGTATTTGATATTATCTGATTTCTGATATCCTTCCAGCCATCATAATCGCTGTGTTTTAAAGCTCTTTTGTTGGTTTGAGCCATACCTATTGCAAGAAAGGAGCATGCAATAAAAGTTAATACTAATTTTTTCATTTAGTTGAGTGTATTTTGGTTGTGGTTGAATTTAAGAAGCAAAAGTTAATATCCCTTTGCATTGTATATGATTTGAGATTAAGTTTTAATCATTATTCTAGTTGCCAGTCTTCTTAATAATGGTTCGTTAAGTTTTGAATTAAAGCACTAGTATTGAGAAAAAAAATAGGCGCTATCAAAATCAGAATAACACCCTAGGAATCAGCATATTAATCATCATCCCGAAGCACCTATTAAGTCTGATTCTCAAAGGAAAATCCATAAGTAAATATCATATAAAAACTATTCTAGACAAAATATCTGGGATAAATAAATGGCAATATTATTTCATTCAAACAATTCTACTTTTATTTATGAGTATAAAAGGTTGAATAAACTTCTTGCAACTAAGTAGATATAGTTATTTTGGTGAACAACATTTTCGAAATCAGTTTAAAAAAGAGTTCGATTTCTTGAGTTTTAATATCGAGTTAAATCTCCAGCATGCTAGTGCAGATAAAATTTTGGCTTTTGATCCTAATTACGTTGGTAAATCGGGAAAAAGAACATCTGGTGTTGGTTACTTTTGGTCTGTATGTGCAGGGAGATCTAAATGGGGCTTAGAGGTTGGTGGAATCGGAGTAATTGATTTATCAACTCATGCATCATTGCATTTGGAAGCAATTTAAACTCCATTATCTTTTGATTCAAAAAACCTGTTAGATCATTATGCTGAAGTTCTAATTTCAAGAAGCAAAAAACTGTTACTTATTTCAAAACATATAGCTATTGATGTCTATTTTTCTAAAGAATCCTTTGTGAGAAAAATGACTCAGAATAGTTTTCATATTATTAGTCGATTGCATAATCGACGCAAATTTGAGGTATTTGTTTAAAGGTGTGCAAGTCTTCGTGTAGTAGCATGTTTTGTACTTGTTGTGCAGTAACCTAAAGATACAATAAAACCAATGTTTGCCATGGTTGCATGCTTCTTTTTTTATTCCTAAAATGCACTCAGTAGTGGGTGCGAAACTTGAGTTAACTATTAAAATATGCGTCAAAAGCAGTAGAGAATAGGGTAAAAAAAAAGGAAGCCGAAGCTTCCTTTTTTTATATTCTAATGGGTGTGTTCTCTATTAATGAGAAGTAGCACCTTTAACTTTTAGTTGATCACCAGTGTCTTTTACAACAGCCTTTTTCCACTTGTCGCTATAACCTGGTTGCTTCATTGTAGGATTCTGTTTGTTACCATCCTTAGTTTTAATGTTACCATCCATAAACTTAGCAAATAGGTATCCGTAGAAGTCTCTCCATTCGTTTGTAAGCTTGTCGCCTTGGTTACAAGAAAAGTCTGTTAAGAATTCGATAGCAGCAGCTTTGTCAGCTTTAAACATGCCTTCGGCAGCCATATCGATAATCTTAGTAAAGCTCTGGTATTTAGCTTCAAGCTCTACTTGTTTCTTTCTAATCTCAGGGTGAATTTCGGAATAACGTGTGTAAGCAAAATTACTTACTTGGTTGAATACCCAAAAAGCAGACTTGTTAGTGAAATCCATCATTTTACCATTACCAACAGCAAATGTTTCAGGAACACGAGTTGCCGAGCAATACATTGGGAAATATACAGTCGAAGCAGCATCGTCAACACCAAACCAATTGATTCCACCTACTGCATCGGGTAACCAGTTACGAGACTGTGCTACAAAAGAGAAACCTGTTTGCTGAGTTGCTGTTGTACGTTCGTTGCAATAAGTTACACCGTCTACTTTCCATGTTAATGGTCTCCAACGGTAAGGGTTTCCAAATGGACCTGCACCCACATCTTTCGACATGTCAAGTTCAGTACCTTCAAGGTGATCTCTCATTGCATCCTGAACTTCCGAAAGTTCAATTTTATGATCTGGTTTAATCCAAAGAGGCATACGGTTAGTTGCATATCCTTTTTTGTCAAGCTTAATGTTTCCTTTAGCGTAGTCGAAGTGTTTATCCATATCTTTGCTTATGCGATTAAAGAAAGTCCAAACACGCATTTCGCAATAACGAGCACCACCGAAATCGACAGGACCATATGAGTCTGAGAAACTGAAGTTTTTGTTCTTACCATCCTTAGGATAAAGACTTTTTTCTTTTGCAAAAGAGATAACATCCTTAGCGTAAACAGTAGTTATTTCAGGATTAAATATCTTATTCATTTTGTCAGAAGAGATAGATGTTTTGCCTTCCAGTGGGAAAGTTGTAATACGAGCGTGATTCCCGTGTCCGCTTACATAACCATCAGGAATCATGCGTGCTACCCAAACGGCACCTTTTTCGCCATTCCCTTTTCCAATTAGTTCAAGAATCCAAACCTCATTTTTATCAGAGATTGAGAAAGACTCACCTGAGCTATAGTAGCCGTAAGTTTCAACTAATTCAGTCATTACTTTTATGGCCTCGCGAGCGGTTTTAGAACGCTGAAGTGCCAAATACATTAAACTTCCGTAGTCAATTAGGGCACCTTCTTGTGAGCCTAATTGTTTAACGCCACCCCAAGTAGATTCTCCAATAGCCAACTGGAATTCGTTCATGTTTCCAACGACATTATATGTATGTGCAACCTGTGGAATTTGACCTAAGTACTTTCCAGTGTCCCACTCGTAAACATCAAGCATAGTGCCTTCTGCCCAATCTGCAGCTGGGCGGAAATAAAGCTCACCATATAAAACGTGTGAGTCTGCTGCATAGGTAATCATGTTAGAACCATCGGCACTAGCACCTCTAGTTACTAGGTAATTGGTACATGCGCTGGCTGTTGAAGCAGTAAAAATTGCGAGCAACATGAATAGTGATGTAAAAATCGATAATTTTTTCATTCTAATTGTTTTAGCTGGTATAAAGACAGTTAATATTTGTAGGTAGATACTCGCACCTATTGGCATCAAGAAAGATGTCAGCTCTGAACGAATCTGTACAAAAATAGCAAAAAATGGGAAATTAGAAAGTGATATTTGCTCTATTGATATGTGTTAAATAATATGCTACTGTATGCTTTGAAGAATTATGAATAAGCAATTTGTGAATGAATATTGAGTAGAATTCGAAATGAGAGTGACTGATAATTACGAATTATAAATGATGAATTACGATATTTTTAAGGAATAAGCTCTTCACAATTTGTCTAAAACCCTAACGAGTCTAATACCTTTTCATTTAAATAACGGTTTTCGCCAATATAAGGGTAGCAATGAATATGAATAGCAGGATTAAAATTCATTTCGATAATTGAATAATTTTTTTCGGTTGCAGGTGTTTTCACATCCAAAATCATCATATCCAATCCTGTTATCTCAACATCGAGAGCTTTGGTTGCCTCCACAGCAATATCTTTATACGATTGGTGAATATCATCTGTGAAGTCGATACTATCACCTCCTGTACTTATATTTGAGTTTTCACGTAAATAGACTATTTCATTTAATTTTGGCACACTTTCAAAAATCAGATTTTGATCTGCTAAGAACATGGCTTCTGCTTCACCTAAACTAATTTTCTCTAATGGCGTTACATAACCTTTCCCTCTCAAAGGATCTAGATTTTTCTTTTCTACTAACTCTCTAATTGATGATTGACCATCACCTTTCACATTCGCAGGAACACGATGAAGAATTCCTACAACTTTATCACCAATTACAAAAAAGCGGAATTCTCTTCCTGGAACAAAATCTTCAATCAGTATACTATTATCATGCTCAAATGCAATCTCAACAGCACGCTGATAAACTTCTTCTTTATTGTTTTCCTTAAGAATACTAATGCCTAATCCAAAATTGGTCGACTTCGGTTTAATTACAATTGCTTTGTCTTCGAAAAGTTCAAAGTCTGACAGTGCTTTTTCTTTTAATAGATAATTCATTCCACCAGGTACACAAATTCCAAATTCATCTAGAATCATTTTGGTTACCAACTTATTCTCCATCATTAGAACTGAACTATAATTATCTAAGGATGTACGAGTAGCCTGCATCACATATTCTACTTTATCTCCTTGTTTTAAACGTACAAAATTCTCATTCTGATCAAGAATCTCGAATTCCACACCACGACGTAAAGCTGCTTTCAACAAAAGTTGAGTAGAAAGCTCTAAATTCTCAAATCCATGAAAACGGAAACTACTAAGCTCGCTTTCAAATTGATATTTCTGAGCTTGCTTCATATGAAAGCCTATGAAACCCTCTTTCAATATATCTTCTCTTATTCTTAAGGAGGTGCGCACTTCTGAGCCATCCATAAGTGCTTCACAGTGCTTCATTGCAGAAATATATTGTTCTTCCTTATCCAACTTAGCAACATTCAGGAAATTTTGAATCTCAGAATAAATTTCCTTCCCAAAATCCTTGGCTAAAATATCTTCGCCTTCAAAATTTGATAATTTTAGGTCTGGTTTTAAACCATAGCAAGCAACTAAATCTTGATTATTTGCTGCAATTTCTTGTTGCTTCTCATCATAAACATCAGATTCATTCTGAAACAAACAATACAACATGAATAGATGAACCATATGTAATCTATCCTTGGATATTCCAGCCTTTTCATAAGGATCTAAATCCAATAGACGCACCTCAACATGAGAAATTCTCTCATCCGTATCAAACTTAAGTCGAATTGGTAAATAGAGTTCATCATGAGTCGTTAACTGACCGTTATTAACCAATTTAGAAATAGATTCGTTAAAAACATTCAGGCTATTAAAATCAACAAAATATTCCTCTTCATTTCTATAACCACCAGAGCTAGTTCTTATAGATACAGCATGACCACAAACGACTTGTTTCTTTTCACCTGTTTTTAGATTCTTCATTTTAAATGAGGGATCAGAAACGGGGCTCGAACCAAACAACCATACCAAAAACCATCGATATCGCATAAAGTTTCTCAGCATCTTAAGATATAACTCTTCTCTAAATGATTCTGTATTTCCATCAGGACAACAGATCTTAATCAATTTCCTTTCCAGTCGATCTGACAAAGAGAAATTATAATGGATGCCTGTCAACATTTGCCTTTCACGACCATATCGCTTAGCTAAAACTTCGCGGTACTTTTCTTTACTAACTCCCTTATCACCAAACTGCGCTATGGGAATATCTTCTTCATTAGGCAATAATGGAGGTAATGATTGAGGCCACAACAATTCATCGCCAATATTTTGAGTAACAACATCATGCAGTGTTTCCAAAAAACCATGAACCTTATCAACACTATCAAGAGGTGGCGTAATCATCTCTACTTGAGACTCAGAAAAGTCCGTAGTAATATAGGGGTGTTTAAACTTGTCTCCTAATATACCTGGATGCGGTGTAGTCGCCATGCGACCATTCTTATCTACACGAACATTTTCTTTTTCTATACCGAATAATCCATCGCAAATACTGCTACGAATACTCTTATGTTCTAGTAATTCGAATAGGCTGTTATGAATAGTTTTCATTTAATTTCTTTTAATCGTCAGTATTCTATTTTTTGAAAGATCGTAAAGACATGCGTCTAAATTAAACAATCATTCAATGGTCATTATATAAATAAGATGCTCATCTCCTTCTGAAAACAAACAGCTTTTCAAATTTCAAATTATTCTTCCTAAAATAAGCTTTTAAAATGAAAAACAACAGTACTCCTTTAACAATGCTTGTTGTAC
>JADGEF010000005.1:43740-86080 GCA_016744515.1 Marinifilaceae bacterium
TTCTGAAAACAAACAGCTTTTCAAATTTCAAATTATTCTTCCTAAAATAAGCTTTTAAAATGAAAAACAACAGTACTCCTTTAACAATGCTTGTTGTACTAATACTCCACCAAACTCCATTTAAACCAAGGAAAGTACAGAAACCTAGAACATAGGCAACTGGAATTCTCAAACTGGTGAAAACAACGCTTACTATTGCTGGAACTGATGTTTTACCAACCCCATGAAAAACAGCGGCAGCAACAATCTCCATACACATAAATAACTGTGAAATAGCCAATATATAGAGATAATCCTTACCCATCTGGATACTTTCCAGTTCAGGTACGAACACAGAGAACAGCGTTTCAGGAAGTAAGACAAACAATAAAGTTGTTACCAAACCTACTCCAAAAGCAATTTGCCAAGCAGAACGAAAAACCTTTGGAATCATGTGCATTTCTTTAGCTCCATAATACCTACCTACTGTAATAGTTGTAGCCTGCATTACACCAGCAACAATCATAAACGTAAAAGCTTCTATCTGAACACCAATTTTTTGAACAGCAATAGCAGTTGGTCCCCATTCAGCAATAATACGAGCCATCACTATATATATCAGAGAGAATGAGATACGCTGAAAAGCAGCTGGAAATCCTACTTTAACAAAAGATTTAACCTTATCTAGATGTGGCAAATAACCTTTAAATTTAATAGATGAGCATTTCTGAAAAGCAAACACGAAGTAAGTCAAAGAAATGCTTCGAGCTATAATCGTTGCATAAGCAGCTCCATCAACCCCTAAATCAAGAACAAAGATGAAAATAGGATCGAGTAAAATATTTAATGATGTACCTACTAAACTCGCTTTAAGTGATGTTTTAGTTTTACCGTGGGCATTGAAAATAGCAATAAAAAAGAGGTTGGTGAAGTTCAAAACACCTCCACAAGATGCAATGAATAGGTATGAAGTCGCCATTTCATTTACCACAACATCTTTCATTTCAAAGAATGCAATAAAGTCATCAGTCCAGAATAGAAGAACTGAAGTAAATATCACTGAAAGAAGACCAATGCCCCAAAGACCTGAAATTGCATAACGACCAGCTGCCTCATCATTATTTGCACCAATAGAATGAGATATCTTAACATTCACCCCTACAGTAATAATAGACGCTAAAGCCCAACCAAGACTAATGAAAAATCCTGCAGATCCGACAGCAGCTACAGCATAACTACCTATCTCTCCAACCCAAATCATGTCGGTTAGATTATATGCAGTATGTAAAAGATGAGCACCAATGATAGGTAATGCCAACTTAAATAAATCTTTCCCAACTTTCGATAGACCTAATTGCTCTTTAATTTTACTTATTATTTTTTTTGTCATTCAGTAATTGCCTCTCTTCGGTCAGAATAAAATCTTCAAATAGCATATTCACGCTATTTTCACACAAATGTATCTAATGCTTATTGATTGCCCAAATTCAAGATCCTTTTAACAAATTATTAATCCCTATCAAGCCATTCAGTTCATCTATACAATCAACTCTATTCATAATTATCTAATAAAAACTCACTTAAATCAACACTTATAACTTACACAACCAAGACGAAATTTATAAACTCAAAAAACATAATAAAGGCAATCAATTTTTTACTAAATTCGTGACTAAACAGGCTTCTCTTTTCAATCATAAATCTAAGCAACTAAAAATGCTACAACAACTTCTAAAAGAACAATTTGGCTTTAAATCTTTCGGTAAAGGTCAAGAAGAAGTGATTACAAAAATTACCAATAGAGAATCTGCTATTGCCATTTTCCCTACCGGATCGGGCAAATCTTTGTGTTATCAGTTACCTGCTTTAACACTACCCAATTTAACTTTAGTTGTTTCTCCCCTATTAGCTTTAATTCAAGATCAACTTGATTTTCTTCATTCTAAAAACATTTCTGCTGTTCGAATTGATTCTAGCCTCTCTAGAGAAGAAGAAGTCGAAGTAATGAAAGGCATCAAGGGAAACAAGCATAAAATATTGATGATATCTGTTGAACGATTTAAGAATGAACGATTTCGTCGATTCTTAAAAGAAATTCCAATCTCATTGCTTGTAGTTGACGAAGCTCACTGTATTTCAGAATGGGGACATAATTTCCGTCCAGACTACCTAAAGCTTCCAGCCTATCAGAAGGAATTCAACATAGAGCAAAGCCTGTTATTAACGGCTACTGCCACGCCAAGAGTTATTGAGGATATGTGCAAGAAATTCAATATCTCAAAAGAAAATGTAAATGTAACGGGCTTCTATCGCTCCAACCTGAATTTACAGGTTCTACCGGTGAGACAAGTTGATAAGAATCAGATTTTAGCTGACATGCTTTCTGAAAAACAAGAAGAAGCAAGTATCATATACGTGACACTACAAAAAACAGCTGAAAATGTGGCAAATTTCTTAAGCTCGAAGGGAATTGCTGCAACTGCCTATCATGCAGGCTTAAAAAATGAGATGAGAGAGACCATTCAAAATCGTTTCATGAAAAGTGAGATTAATTGTGTGGTCGCAACAATTGCCTTTGGTATGGGAATTGATAAAAGCAATATTCGCAACGTCATTCATTACGACTTACCTAAATCTATAGAAAACTATTCTCAAGAAATTGGTCGTGCAGGAAGAGATAACCAGCCAGCCAACTGTGTTGTATTGGCTAATCGCGATAATGTGAATATTCTCGAAAACTTTGTATACGGTGACACGCCAGAATATGAGGGAATTAAAAAATTACTAGACATTATTAAATCTGCTGGAGAAATATGGGATGTAAGGCTTTTTAATCTCCCTCCTCTTTGTAACATACGAATGCTGCCTATTAAAACTTTATTAGTTTATCTTGAAATAATGGGTATCCTCAAGCCTCTTAACTCCTATTTTGCAAGCTATCGCTTTGCTCTAAATATTGATGAGAAAACGATTATAAATAAATTCAAGGGTGAACGTAAAGAATTTCTACAAGAAGTCTTTAACACCTGTAATAAAGCAATAAAATGGTGGACTGTCGATTTCGATAATATCAAACAAAATCCTAGGCTTGATCGTCAGCGTATAATTGCGGCTCTTGAATATTTTAACGAACAAGGATGGTTGGTATTAGAAGCATCTCAAATGGCAGATGTTTTCTCAATAAAAAATCCGAACTTCGATACTGCCAAGTTAGCAAAAGAGCTTTTCGACAAGTTCAAATCAAAGGAAAGTGCGGAAGTTAAGCGAATCGAAAATATGATTTCATTGTTTGAATCTAAAAGCTGTTTAAGCACACGCCTAGCATCTTATTTTGGTGAAGACTTACCGATGGACAATTGTGGACATTGCTCTGTTTGTTCAACAGGCGCAATAAAAGTAGCTCAAACAGATTCTCTCCCTAATATAGAAAATTACAATTTTGAAGAGCTAACTCAAAAACTAATCGATAGCTTGAAAGGTAGTGAAAGTCCAGAATTGATTACGAAATTCTTATGTGGAATTTACACACCAAAATTTACAACTGTTAAAGCCAAGAGTATGCATGGTTTCGGTAAACTTGAACGATATCGTTATCAAGACATTTTAGATTGGGTTAAGAAAAATTTAAAGATCTAAGAATCAAAAGGTCAACTTATCTAATCAACAACTTTTCAACCTCCAGACATTTTAAATTTCATCTACAAATTCATCTTTAGCTTCAAGTTATTTCGATAGGAACGACCTACTGGTAATTCCTTATCTTTAAGGTAAACTGTGTTTCCAGAAATGGACTCAATTTTAGCTATTGGAACGATAAACTGACGATGTATACGAATAAATCGATTAGATGGTAGAAGTTCTTGTAAATGTGCAAGTGTTTCGCGGGTGACAAGCTTCCCTCCTTCATGTCGGCAGATGGCATAATCGCCAAAACTTTCAAAATAATCGATTTTATCCAAGGCTAAACGCACAATCTTTTTATCAACCTTCAAGTTGATTATTTCTTCACTTGGAGCTGAAACAACACCTGCATCGGCAGTCAGTCTATCATGATAACGGTTGATAGAACGCGCCATTCTTTCAAGGGATATAGGTTTCATTAAATAATCCACTACATCTAAATCAAAAGCCTCAACAGCATAGTTTCTATAGGCTGTCGTGAAAATAAAAGCAGGTGCTTTCGCCAATGATTTCAAAAACTGCAATCCATTCATTTGAGGCATTTCAATATCAGAGAAGATCAGATCAACCTCATTCTCTCTAATAAAACTCATAGCTGACGGAGCAGAATTAAAACGACCAACAACTTCCATTTCTGGGAAGTTTTCCAAATGCCTTTCAATTATACGAATAGCAATAGGCTCGTCATCTAGCAGGAGGCATTTTATTTTTTGCATAATTCACTTTTTAGTATCATCAATCTTAATTGAACTTCAAAATACCCTTCATCCTTTTTAATAGTCAAATCATGTTTCTCAGGATAGATTAATTCCAAACGCTTTCGAAGATTCTCTAAACCAATTCCTCCATTCCCTTTATTTTCTTCTGCATATTTAATAGGATTTTTTATCCTAAAACGAAAGTCGTCCTCTAAATCTAAATTGATTGATATTGTACTTGCTGCATTATCCTTTCTTTCAGTATGCTTAAAAGCGTTCTCTACCAAAGGCAAAAAAAGTAAAGGAGCTATCATCTCATTCATTAACTTTCCTTTATCTAAATTTATATCCAAATCAATCGCATCACCAAAACGACCTTTCTGAATTGCAGCATAATTCTCGACTAATTCAATTTCCTTGCTGATAGGTACAAATTCTGTATTACAACCATAAAGGGTGTAATCTAGGGTTTCGGACAAAAGCATGATCATTCGCGGTGTTTCTTCCGATTTTTCGAGACTCAAACCATATATACTATTTAAGGAATTGAATAGGAAATGAGGATTAACTTGGGCTTTTAGCAAACTCAGTTCAGCTTCTTTTAAACGCAACTCAGTCTCTACCTTTATCTTATCCTGCTGTTCTCTTAATCGTTGTTCTTTTAGACTTCTTTGAAGTTGGCGATAGGCAACCCCAACCAAAATTACAAAGTATAAGCCGACGAGTAAAAAGCGAACATCCATGGTCGCAGGATCGATTCCTACAAGAGAATAGTTCCACACTAAAATATAGAGGCCAGCAATAATCATGGTTTCAATGCTCAGAGATAAACAGAACAAGTAAAATAGATACAACCAAAACCTGAAATAGCGCTTAGTTAATAAATATCGGGGAATTAGAAAGTTGTTCAGAACACGTGTACAAACGTAAGCAAGAGGAACAAAACAAAGACAAAAGATTAAAGCATTATAATAATCTTGGCTATATAGGTCAAAGAAAACCGAAATGAACAATAAAGCCATAGACCAAGTCAACAGAGACAGGACTGTTCTTCTCCAGTTTGCAAGATTCCTATTTAGCAAATTTGATATCTTTATCATAGTAGATACGAAAATAGATAATTTAGCTTGAAGCTAGAACCTTTTATTTATGATATACGATAAACAAACCGAATTATAAGCTCAACGACAAATGAGCATCATTACTCAATCAAAAACTCCTCTTACATATCTCACATACAAACATCAAGAAAACAGAAGCTTAAAATACACTTCCAAGAAACCAACTCACTAATAAACACGATTGGCTTGATATAAAGAACGACTTAGCCTTATTTATATGTCGTTCAGCTTAACTCCCTAACAGTTAAACGCAATAAATTTGAAAAGAAAACGACATACTATAGGTTTGAATTGTATTTTTGTTTAACCTAAACTATTAAAACATGTTTATCTTTTTATTCGAAGGTGGTATCGTAGGAATGACAGTTGTAATGCTTACAGGACTAACTGCTATTGTATGGTCACTATTAACTTTAATCAAGTTTCTAAAAGTTGGTTTTGTAACTAAACGACATCTAGATGCCATTTTATTCTTAGGTAGTCTTAGTTTTTTCATTGGTGCCCTTTGGCAAGGCATAGGTCTCTCTCAAGCTCTTAGTTTCATTCAATCTTCCCCTAGTATTTCTCCAGCAGTAGTTGCAGGTGGCATAAGAGTTAATATGATTGCTCCTATAACAGGTGCCATATTATTCTCAATCGCAGGAATATTCTGGTTCATATTACGATATTTGAATGCAAGAAAACAAGAAGCTTAGAAAGTCACTGAGACTAAAACAAGCTACTAATTTGCCACAATTTCAAGTTTGAGATTGTGGCTTTTTTATGTTTTTTATATCTAATTTAACATTTTAAAATAATATCTTTACTAACACCTTAATAAATAAACATGACTAATTAAAAAACAAGTGTAACAATATCATGACCTAATTCGTTACACTTATTGGAAACCAAAAATCAAATTATGACAAGAAACATTTTCATCCTCCTATTCTGCTTGATTTCTTCAGTAAGCTATTCTCAACAATTAAGAGGAACCATATCCGATCTTAATGGCAAACCAATTCCCTTTGCTAATATTTTCATTAAGGAATTAGTTACTGGAACCACATCGAATATAGATGGACAATATCATTTAGATCTTCCCAAGGGCAAATGGCAACTTCATTATCGCTACATGGGCTACAAAACCAAGGAAGTGAAAATTACCATGGGACAAAACGATATGGAAATGGATGTTGCCCTTGCCCCACAAACCTATCAACTGAAAGAAGTAACAGTATTAGCAAGTGGAGAAGATCCAGCCTATTTCGTCATGCGAAAAGCTATTGCCATGGGCGATTACTACACCAAACAAATTAGTGAGTACACCAATAAAGTCTACCTGAAAGGTTCGGGTAAAATCACCAGTGTGCCGCGCTTGTTCAAAAAGAAACTGGCAAAAGAAGATATTACTGAAGGCAAAATATCCGTCACAGAAAATATATCAAAAATTCATTTCCAACTCCCAAATAAAATTGAAGAAGAGGTCATTTCTATACGATCTTCAGGTTTAGACGAGCAGGTAAATCCAATGCAGTTCATCTCTCTAAACCTTTACAACACACGCGAAAATGGATTCATTTCTCCTTTAGATAAAGCCGCTTTCACCGTATACAAATTTCAATTGGTATCTGTATTTGAAGATCAAGACAGAACAATCAACCAAATAAAAGTGATACCTAAAAGAAAGGGGAAAGATCTTTTCAGAGGCTATATCAATATCGCTGAAACTTTTTGGAACATTCATTCTGCAGATTTGAAACTAAAACTACCCATGACTCATGTTCACATGCATCAAATATACGCACCAGTTAGTAAAGATGTCTGGATGCCAGTCAGTCTGGACTACAAAATCAAATTTAAAGGCATGGGGTTTGGTTTTGAAGGCATGTATGTGGCTTCAATCAAAGATTATGAAGTAACATTAAATCCTGATTTAGATCACGATTACCTCAAACGACAAGATTTGGCAAAAAGACAAGAAACTAAAGACATTGCTAAACTAAGCAATACCGAAAAATCAAAAGTGTTATCGGCTAAGGAGATAAAACGCAAGGCGGAGATTCAGACCCTCCTCGAAAAACCAGATATGAAAAACGCCGATATGCGAAAGCTTTATCGATTGATGGAAAAAGAGAATTCGAAAAACAAAAAAGAGAAAGTTAGAGAGCCTCTAGAGATTAAGATAGAAAAGGTGAAAATGGCTAAAAATGCCGAGACCAAAGATTCTTTATATTGGGACGAGATGCGCCCTATCCCACTTTCTTCGGATGAGAAAATAAGTTTTGTACAAAAAGATTCCATCGTAAAGCTTAAAAACACGCCCGAATATAAAGATTCGGTACGCAGATATAACAGAGAATTTAAATTTAACCACTTACTTTTCGCTAAAAAATATCGCTACAAAGAAGAAAATTCCACCCTTTTTATTCCAGGCTTATTAAGTCTAGAAAAAATATCATACAACACAGTGCAAGGTTTTACTTTTGATGCACCATTTTCATATACAAAGAGTGATACGCTAGGACATTATTTTGAGATGACATCCAATTTAACTTATGCTTTCTCGCGTGAACATCTCGATTATACTATTGGAAGCACTTACCGCTACAATGGTATGAAAAGAGCATGGCTAGGCTTTGAAGCAGGAAGTAAAGCCATTGACTTCAATGACGATTCAGGTATCAAACCACTCCTCAATATGGCCACTTCCTTATTTTATAAGGATAATCATATGAAACTGTACGATAAGAACTATGTCAGCATTTGGCACGAGACCGATCTGGCAAATGGCTTAAACCTCTACACCGAATTAGAATATGCCAACAGAAAACAACTTTACAATAACAGCTCCGAATACTTTACAGGTCCAAAGGACAATGAATATAGCTCAAACATACCAGTGGGAATAAATACTAATCTTATTCGTAATAATAAAGCAATGACATTTATTGCTCAATTAGATTATACTCCTCACCACAGGTATACCGTAAAAAAAGGCGTGAAACGTATGGTCAACTTCCATTCTCAACCAACATTTAGTCTTCTATACAAACAAGGCATAAATAATGTTTTCCATTCTGAAACCAATTTTTCATTCTTAGAAGCATCAGTAAAGCAAGAATTCAATATGGGTTTCAACGACCGATTAGCCTATAGTCTAAAAACTGGTTCTTTTCTATCGAAGAAGCAAACATTCTTTGCTGACTATAGACAATTTGCAACCAACAAACCAGTCTTTATGCTTGGCACTGACATAAACACATTTCGTTTGTTAAATTACTACCAACATGCTACCAATAACGATTATGCTGAGGCTCATATACAATATACCTCCGATCGTTTCTTATTAAAACGTCTACCTATTTTAAACAATTCCTTGGCTATACAAGAAAAGGTGTTTGTCAATTATCTGACTCACGAAGGGAAAAAGAATTACTGGGAAGTAGGCTATGGCTTAAGTCAAATCTTCCTTCTTCTTGATTTGGAAGTTGTTTGGAGTTTCGACGGGAAGCAACATAAAGAAACAGGATTAAAAATCAAGTTTAATATCTAGGCGTTTCCCCTAGTTTTTTTTCTTACAAGCTCCTTTACTCTCGGCATATTTGACTTCCTTTGTGCAAAATTCTACTATATGCCGATAAAGAGAAAGCCCAATAGCCCATTTGCCCCATCCAAATTCCCAATTTTTTACGGATGGATGGCTATGGTCGCTGCCACAATAGGAATCATCTGTTCCATTCCAGGGCAAACCATTGGGGTATCGGTTTTCACCGATTATTTGATTGATTCTTTGCAGCTATCTAGAGATGCACTAAGTTCAGCCTATTTGATAGGAACGGCTATAAGTTCATTATTTTTGACAAAAGCAGGAAAAGTATACGACAAGTTTGGAGCTAGATTCACAGCAATTCTTGCGGCTTGTGTTTTAGCGTTTACCTTACTACTCTTCTCCATAAGCGATCAAATGGCTAACAGCATTTCTTCATGGACGAATATCTCATTCTCAGCGGTCAGTTTTGTCTTGGTTTCAGCCTTATTCTTTATCCTTCGATTTTCTGGACAAGGCGTACTGACTTTAGCTTCGAGGAATATGCTTATGAAATGGTTCAACAAAAACCGTGGACTAGCCAATAGTATCTCCTCAGCCATTCAATCTTTCGGTTTTGCAGTAGCACCTCTTTTTGTTGCGGGGCTAATTCATAGTACCGATTGGAGCGCAGCTTATCTGATTATGGCAAGCATCATTGTCGCTTTTATCATTTTCGCCTACATCTTTTTCCGCGATAACCCCGAAGAATGTGGACTTATTCCAGATGGAAAAGTAATTGAAGAAAAAAAGAAGAAAGCCTTTAAGGATAGCAACAAACAGTTTACACTAAAAGAAGCAAAGAAGACACCTGTCTTTTGGGTTTACGCACTAGCCATTGCCTTTAGTGCCTTCTTTATTACAGGCTTTACTTTCAATGTGGTTTCTATATTCGAAATATCAGGCTATAGCGAACAAAAAGCTCTTAGTATTTTCATTCCTGCTTCGCTAATATCTATTGTTGCTGCACTTACAGGAAACGTGATTAGCGACTATATGGCACTTAAGAAAATTCTGATTATTTACCTGATTGGCTGCTTGCTTTCATGCATAGGTTTATCCTTCCTTTCGCATTGGAGCGGTTACTACGTTCTGATTATTGGAAATGGTGTTATGGGAGGACTATTCTCGGTACTAGCTGCCATTACATGGCCTCGCTTTTTCGGTAGTGATCACTTAGGTGCTATTAGTGGATTGGCTATGTCGCTTATGGTATTTGGCTCAGCTTTGGCTCCCCTTTTCTTTAGCCGAATATATACATTAACAGGTAGTTACCAACTTGCAGGTCTAACAGGTGCTGTTTTAGTTATCATCCTTCTTTTATTTGCTTTAAAACTGAACAACCCTCAGGACGATTAATACTCAAGGAGAAAAGGTTCAATATCCTGATGAACTTCAATTATCGGCTCAAATTTTTGAGCTTTCACTTCAAAATCTTTAGTGTAATTTATCATATGAAGACCTCTGTTTTCAAATCCTCCCCAAGCACTAACACTTTCTATATTAAAATTAGATTGAAGAAGTTCAATATCATTAATTTCACTTAAGTGATCGAAGAATTGACGTCCGTAACGTTTTATTGCAGTAGAAAAATAAAGCGTGAAATCGTAAGCTCTAAATGAATAGTCATTAGGTTCACAACTGAACTCGTATCTAAAACGATCTACAAATTGACTAACATTTTCCGATTTGTAATCGATAAAATATGGAGAGAGAATTTGTGTGTTTAATTCGAATAGATTACTCGGATCCATACTGCTATAACGTTGCCATGAAGGAAAGCCTATTAATTTTATAGGATATGACTTGCTTAATATTCTAAGGTTTGTCAAAAAGCTTTCAACTACTGCTGCCTTTGATGACGGAATGACAATGATATTCTCTTGAGTTTTACTTAAAAGGTATTCCAAACCAAGGTTCCCATAATCTTCAAAAGAGATTTTACTGTAGTTAAGATTAGGATATTTCCAGTATCTGCCATCTTCAAACAATTGTTGTTCAATATCCGAAACTAACTTGTATTCCTCTAATTCCTTATAGTTTTTGCTATGAACAATCACAATATTCTTATTCTCCTTGTCAGACATGAGGTGATTAAAAATGTTATCACACAAAGATTGAATTGAAGTGTTTAATTGAAAAACAAAAGGGTTATTGTGGAGTTGTTTATTTTTCGAAGATAAAGGTGATATGATAGGAATCTGATTTGCTTGAGCATATTCAGCAACCAATTCAAATGGCTTAGAGTAAACAGGGCCTAAAATCAAATCTAGTTTCTGAGTTTCTAGGTTTTCTAATATCTTACGAACGGTTGATTGATTTTTTTCTGTATCAAATACGTGTAGATTTATTTCTAAACCTTGTTCTTTAAGATCTTCAACAGCTAAAAGTACACCTTGGTATAATCTAATGAAATCTCTTGACTTAGGGTAGACTGTTTCAGGCTCCTTACGAGTCATGATTTGAATCGTATCTTGATACGTATATTCCCAGTTTAAAGAATCGCTTAAAGCTGCATAAAGAGGCAAGAACAGAGCAATGTTTATTTTTGATTGAACCGTTGTATCTCTAGTATAATCTTTAAAAATTTGATTGTAATCTGTTACATGTTCAATCTCATCAATAGACTCATCAGTTAGTTCTTCAGTAGATTCTATTGGTTTTACATTTTTAGGCAAATTCACAATAGTTCCCGATCTAATGTTTCTAAATGATCGAACATGTGGGTTCAGCCTACGGAATACTCTACGTTTAATGTTGAATTTAAGAAGAATGTCAGATTCTGAATCACTAGCCTTTACCTTGTAGGTGTTTTGTTTCTTATCGGCTAGTTGAGTGTTGTTTTTTTTCTGAATCTTAATTACTGTTCCAACAGTCAGCTTGCCATTTTTACCAATTTCAGGATTATCAGCTTTTATATTTTCAATACTTTGATTGAATTGTTTTGACAAGGAGTAAAGTGTATTTCCCTTTTGAATGACATGGTAGAAATAGTTTGATACCTCTTTCGTTCTGACTTGAGTACTCGTGTTAACTTGAGTAGTTTGTACAAACGGAATTCTAAGAATTTCATTTAGATCCAAGCTGTAAGTTCTCTTGCGATTTATTTTCATGACTTCTTCTATGTCAGCACCATAAGCCTTACATATCGAAAACATGGTTTGTTTTTCTCTTACTACATGCAAATAGTAAAACTTACCAGCAACAACAACTTTTTCGTTAGAACGAATAACTTCGTTAGTTTGTGCTTGAGTATCTATTATAGCTCCAGATAGGAATAAAAGAATGATAAGTTTTTGGATGAAATATCTCATTAACTAATTATTTTTCAGAGTTTTGGTGTTTGATAAGATCATTAACAAAAATAAGAAACAAAGTTTATAAAACAATCATGAGATTCACATTAGCTAAGAGAATTTAGCTTAATTTAAGAATTCAGTTTTCAACGTGTTATAAATAAAAAAGTTAGAGTCAAATTGGTATGACTATAAATTAATTTATAGAAGAATTCAGTTTTTGAATAGCTTCTTTAAATCTTTTAAGGGGGCACATTTATTTTCACACCCAAGCACGGACGTTGGCTGAATATGGCAGAGTATAGAACTCCATATATTAACTGGACAATGCTTAAACAGGCATATATCTGCAATTGAAAAAATTAAAGAAGAGGTAGAAGCATGGCAAAATCACAGAAATACATAATGGGAGTAAAATAAACTGGTAATTTACTACTAAGGAGTCAAGAATAAAATTGAAGAGACTGTATCCGTCAATAATCAATTAACTTAACACTAGTTCACTATGTAAAAATAAATAAAGCCTTATCGTTTACACATAAACCAAGGATTCAATAAATCTGCCTTATTATACGTTAATTCTTCCTGCATATTTAGGTGAAATATTTTTGCTCCTGAAGCTGAAACGATAGCATGGCCAGCAGCAATATCCCACTCCATAGTTGGCGCATAACGCGGATAAACATCGGCTGATCCTTCTGCAATAAGGCAGAGTTTTAATGAGCTTCCTTTCGAAACGATTTCAACCTCATTCCCATTATCCTTTAGTGATTCTATAAACAAGCGCGTTTCATCGTTCATATGAGAACGCGAACCAACAACACGAACACCAGTTCTATCTTGCTTAATCGGCAATTTCTTTGATACTAATATCAATTCTTCAAGTTTAGCATTCTCAGTAATTTCATCGCAACGGAAAGAACCTAACAATTCGTCCGCAAAATAAAGTTGTTTGAATACTGGCACATAAATAACACCAGCCACAGCCTTACCTTCAATTACCAAAGCAACATTCACTGTAAATTCATCGTTACGCTTGATAAATTCTTTGGTGCCATCAAGTGGATCAACAATCCAACACGCCGTCCATTCCTTACGCTCTTCGTAAGGCAAGTGTGTCCCCTCTTCACTCAATATGGGAATATCAAATTGATCCAAAACCGAAACAATAGCATTGTGTGCTCTTTGATCTGCAATGGTCAAGGGACTATCATCCGATTTCAGTTGCACATTAAAATCATCCAACTGATAGACATCTAATATCTCTTTTCCCGCTTTTATACAAGCCTCAATGGCTGTAGATAAAAGCTCTTTTCTATATTCTAATTTCATTTAATTCAGATTAGATGATCCTAAATAGTAAACTGTAAAACGACAAAAATAACTCAATTCATTTCTAGTAAAAATGGATATAGGAAAGTATCGATACACAAACCACCATATAAATGATTGTTAATGGGAAGCCAATCTTAAAGAAATCCCCGAACTTATAAGATCCTGGACCATAAACCATCAAATTAGTTTGATAACCAATAGGTGTCATAAAATTGGCAGCTGCAGCAAAGGCTACAATCAACACAAAAGGCTCTGGATTGAGGTGTAAACTTAAAGCCATACTCAGTGAGATTGGGAAAATAATGGCAACAGCAGCTTTATTGGTTACATAGGCAGCCAATATCGTTGTGATTAAATAGATTCCAAAGAGAATCCCGACTCGTCCTAAAGGCATAAATACAGTAATCAAAAGATCAGCAATTAACTCGGCAAGACCCGATTTAATCATAGCAGTACCAAAGGCCAAAGAGAGTGCAATAATCATTGCCAAATTGAAGTCAATACTAGCTGCAATATCCTTTGGATTCGTAATCTTAAGGGCAAGAATCACAATAATCATGACGATTAATGTCATGAATAGAGGCACAATTTTTAATGCTGATAAAATCACAGCCAAAATAGTTCCTCCCAATAGTAATCCAATTTTATAATTCTCCTGCTTACGGAATTCCTTTACCTTCGAAATAAAGTAGAAGTCCTGAACACGCTGCGTTCTAGCTGTAAAATCGTCTCCGCCCAAAAGAAGAAGCACATCACCTGCACGTACTTTTACATCACCAATTTTACCTGCCATACGCTCACCATTTCGATGAATAGCGATTATTGCAGCATCATAATTTCCTCGGAAATTAGCTTCTTTTACGGTCTTTGATATCAAAGTCGAGTTGTGCGAAACAACAATCTCGACAACCTCTAGTTGTTTTTTATGACTCAGCATACCAACCGTAGGCAGGGTTAAACCCGAATTGGTAAGAATCAAATCAGCAATAGTTTCAGTAGCACCTGCAAAAAATAGACGATCTCCTTCTTCTAATATAAATTCGGAAGAAACAGCCGCAAGCTTGATGTTGTTTCTTTTGATTTGAAACAGGTATAAGCCCTGAAGGTTACGCAAATTAGCCTCACCAATTGATTTTCCATTCAAATCAGAACTAGGACGAACATGAGCCTCAACAATATACTGACGTGAATTCTCAGAGAATTTATCTAAGGTATCTGCATTATCAGGCAATAGCTTTTTTCCCACAAGTAAAATGTAAGCTGACCCAATAAACATCATAGGAATACCTACATAGGCAAAATCAAACATATCCAAAGATTCCAAGCCCGGAATAATATTTTGATCTATAACCATACCATTTACTATCAAGTTGGTCGATGTACCAATCAAAGTAATACAACCACCTAAAATAGCAGAATATGATAGGGGGATTAAAAGTTTTGAAGGTGATATATTATTTCGTTTACTCCATGAGTGCACATAAGGCATCATAACAGCAACCAAGGGTGTATTATTTAAAAAAGCAGAGAATCCACCAACTAAAAACATCATTCTAGCCATAAACTGGCGGTAGGTTTTTGCTCGCTGAAAAACCTTGTCGAAGAGATTTTCAACAATCCCTAAATCTCGTATGATATCACCAATTAGGAGCAGCATAAGAATAACCATAACCTGATCGTTGGCAAAACCACCCATAATTTCAGCTGGCGTTAAAACCCCAAAAATCCCTAAAACGACAACACCAATCAAAAAAGTGAAAGCAGGACCAACCCATTCCTTGTAGAAGGACAAGACAATAAAAATTAAAACAATTGATACAACGATGGCATCAAAACTGAGCATATGATAGAATTTATGTATAGAGCTTCTTAAAAGCTTCAAATGAACGAATTAAGCGCAAAAAGCTGAATATGCAGCCTTACAGAGCTACTACAATTTACGAATATACAAAAAAACTAAGGTGCCCCCCTATTCTTATGCTTATTTAAGATCAATATGTAACTATTCAGTCTCAAATCTCAAAAGCATAAATTTTCACATCAATTGTTCATAAGTATAGCCCTTCGCATCAAAATTCTTAATAAGTTCACTATGAAATATTGCTAGATTACTTTAAAAGATAGGATCTTTATATCAAAAGTTTTTCCTTAGAAGAATCTCAAAACATAGTATTTCAGAACTTCTTCGTTCGATTGAAGAAGTCCGCAACTTGTGCAATAAACACGAGAATGAGATTTGTGTATTAAAAAATGAGAATCAAGAGTTAAAAGAGGAGATCACGTCCCTAAAATATAGAAATGATAGTCACAATAGTAGCGCCTCCAAAGCATCATCAAATCTGTACAGCACATTTGCAACGTGAACTCATTAGCTTAACACAGAAGTATCCAATGCAAACGTGGACAATGAAATTTAATGACTTAATACTGGAATCTTTAAAATTAGCAAAGAGATACAAACAAGTTCCTAAAAAAGAATTTGACCAAATATTCTTGAAATTGGATAAGCTCCTTAAGCTGAAGATTAATCCTAAATGAAAAGAAATAATAGCTTTTACGAATCGAATGATTAGGTACAAAGATTTTCTCTTCAATTTTCTTTCAAACACAGCAATACCCCTGATAATAATGCTTCGGAGAGAGCTATTCGGAATGTCAAAGTAAAACAGAAAGTTAGTGGATTCTTTAAATCTTTTAAGGGGGCACAGAACTATGCAACTCTAAGTTCATGTATTGATACAGCTATTAAACAAGGGATAAACCCTTGGGAGAAGTTGTGCCAACTTGCCAACTATTAGCATACTGAATAGTTACTAATTTTAAATAAATATCTAATTGAGAATTATCTCGATCGAATATGATTTCTTTTATTGACCATGGATCTTCTAAGCCCAAAGCAATTGTAAATATTTGTTCTGAATTATTCATATCCACAAATAGCATTTATCACTTACCCACCTAAAACAACATAGAGCCAAAATGACTACCCGCTGTACTTCGACATAGAGCCTTTTTAATTGAGTTTGGGAAACCCAAACACTAAGAAAAAGAAAGAATCAGGCAGCTCAATAAAATTGGTTTAATCGCTGCCTAAAACTTAACGAAGTATTGATTTTCAACAAAATACAATAACTTATGAGCTGGTTTATCTTAAATAAGTATTCTCTTACACTATTTAAGATTAGATCATTTACTCAGCTCCCAAACCTTAACATAATCAATCGTCATGTCATAAGGAAAATTATCTGTGTGTGTAACTTTCCCAGGCCAAAAGTTATTCCCTGATGTACCTTTATCAGCACATGCATAATTAAGAATCAAATAAAAATCTGTCTCAAACGGCCACATATTATCGTTATTACTATCTTTTGTATAGGTATAGGTATTTTTTCCGTTTACAAAAAACTCAATTTTGTTCTTTGACTTAATAATTCCAAAAGTATTATATCCTGTCTTGTCAATAGTTGGTTTTACACTAGGTGCAGGTTTGAGTTCGACTCCTGGACTGTCTGCCTGATGAATAACCTGATAAACAAAACTATCATCATTCAAACGCTCCATAACATCAATTTCACCACAATCTGGCCAACCTTGAAACAAAGGATTCTGTGGCATAAGCCAAATAGCTGGCCAGCCCCCAGGACCTGAGCTTGGAAATTTGGCCTTAACCTCAAGTTTTCCATATTTAAAGCTAAACTTATCAATTGTTCGTATCGCTCCAGTTTCAGGCAAATCAGTTTCATTATTCCATCGTGCCTTCATATGCAAAGCACCACCAGTTACTTCTGCCAAAAAAGGATCATTAGGAAAAACATATTTGTTCCATGCAGAAGATCCTGATTTCTGATAGCTTGTCCAATAATCAGAGTTATAAGCATCCCCTTCAAACTCTTCATTGAACACTAAGCTCCAATTCGTATTCTGATGTTTCTCATCTTGAGTTATTCTTATTTTTTCAACGAAATTTTCATTAGGTGTTTTGCCTTTGAACACCAGTTCAAATCTCCGTTCTTCTTCAGAGGAATTCTCAGGATATGCGATAGTTACGTTTTGTACTTTGTCCGCTCCAAATCCATTAGTAGGAGTAAATGAAACACCCTCCAGACTACAACTTGCCTCCCAATCGATATTTGCAGTTAATTCAACAGAAATATTACCAGCCTCAGCAACTACATTATTTGCAGAAGTTGTTGCTACAAGATAGATAACTTCCTTCTCATTTAAATTATCATCACAGGCAATAGTTCCCCACCCCTGCACTATTAGAGTCAAAATCACAAAATTCAATAATTTCCCCCTCATGAGATAATTACGTAAGTTTAGTTTAATTTTTTTATTCATTTTTATAAATTCTATCATTTCCTTTTTATTATTAAATGGTTATCCCGATTAATACTTAAGCTCATTTTCTGAAGTAACACAAGCTACCAGTAGCCGATCAAACAGATTATCGATGAGATAACGATGAGTAAATAATCCTCGAGGAATCTAACCTAGTTTTAGCAGTGCATTTTTTTCTTCTTTGGAAATTGGTGTAGTGTAAAATCCGTCTTCAAGTTCCACCTCGCCACATAATTCATAAATATTATCTCTTTACCCATTATATTACGTAGTTTATACATCATATGCCAAATGAGTTGATATCGCTTATGTCCTAATTGACGTTGGATTTCTTTTACTGAAAACATTTTGTGAGTAGATATAAATAAATGTAAATTACATTTTTCATACGTGTTCCGTCTTCAGTTTTAAAGAATCAGCCCATCACCAATTATTTTTTTTGAGATAAAATCCATTTACATTGCTTTTAATTATACCATCTTTTGAATAGCAATAAAAATACAATATTATTAATCAATATAGTTACTCTTCAGGAAAGTATACTTCGCCAATTACATTTAATAAGCTATACTCTTCCTCAAACGAATCTTGAAAAATTTGCCAGATCATTACTCCTGCCATACCTTTCTCCTTGGCATAAATACATTTTTTCCTGATCGTTGGATGACCATTATAGTATGTACGCCCTATCTGATCGTTATTAATCACATTTTCATCGGAATAATAACTCACTATTTGGTGAAAACGAATTGCTCTTACCTTGTCAAGTCCAGGAACTTCATCATCCCAGGAGAATCCAAAAAAAGGCAAACCAAAAACAAGTTTAGACGCAGGTGTTTCTAATTCAGACATCCAACCTTCCATCGCTTGTACTGTTTTGTCATAGGGGGAGTGCTGTCCTTCCTTTCCCCAACCACCAGTATAGGAATAATTCATTACATTAATCAAATCAAAGTAGTTTTGCCACTCTATAGTATAAGTATCAAGACCAAAACGAACAACTGCACAAGTTTGCAACATTTCTTTGTCCTTTTTTTTATTTAACTCTTTTGCAAAAGCAAGTAAATCAGGTCCCCTCCTATCATATATTTCATAATCGATATCAAAACCATCTAACTGATTGTCACGAACATACTTAATTACATTATCAACTAGTTTGGATCGAGTCTGTTCATTTTTTATTGCTTCTGCAAAACCTTCATTATGCGAGCTAATCAATGAGATCAGTACTTTTACATTATTTTTGTGTGCGGTATTTCTAATTTCCTCCAAATTATCTTTTACTTTATAATCTAAAAGTTCTCCATCTTCTGTTACATAAAGAAAAGATACATTAACATGGGTGAGATACTCCCATTTAATATCTTTAAACTTCGCATCAAATTCCCAATCACTCCCAGGCATATAGGCAATAACGACCCCATTTTCTACATCTTGGGTGTCTTCAGTAAATTGTGATAAGATAACTGTATATACAATATTTTCTCCATTAGGAGATGTAATGGTAAACTGCTCCTCCTTTTTCCATTGGCCGATGAGAGTCTTAGGATCTGGAGAAATGGTTGCTCCCTTTGAAAGCACATACGATACCGCTGTAATTTCAGAACCACGTTCAATACCTCCTATAATTGCAGTATGTTCATTTTTGTCAGTTATAACCTTATATGTATTGATACCTACAGTCAAAGAAATTGAGTCAAGTTCGGGATCAACTATTTCAGAATCATTTGAGTTACTACACCCAAACATAACTACAACCATCACTATTGTAACAAAAAAATATATTTGTTTTTTCATACTTATGGTATTGATTCGTTCCATAATAATAAATTTTTAACTTCAATAACAAACAAAAAATTCAGATCAGAAGCTCATCTTCGAAGATCCCTGTCTTGTATATGCCTGATTAATTATAATATAAAACTGTATTAAATCACAGTTTACTAACATAACTTACTAAAAACCTTTCAATTATAAATTATTATTACTCCATCCAGATAAAAAGAGATGTCTGAGAAATTATTTCTTCAGACACCCTCTTCTTATAAGTAAACTTTAATTATCCCAATCCACCAAAGGATAGTATTCATACCAATCCCAAACACAATTTCCATTATTGCTTCCTAAATAAAGCAATAGTTTAGTGTCGGAAGCTATAGTAGTATTACTATAAGCAATATGTTCACCATCTAAAGCAAAGTCATACCTATAGTTACCACCTTCATCTGAGATTGTAATACTCAAATTATGTGGTTGAGTTATATCAAGCGGCACATTATCACCTATCAACTCTCCTCCTAAAGCTTCGGTCATACTAAGAGCTGTTTCTCCAGCCGTTGTATTGATATGGTATCTCATCTCTTTATGCCCCCAACCATTAATCGTATACCAAACTGGAGAAGAACCTAAATCCATTTCTTTAATCCGGAAGGTATGTGTTCCCAATTTGTTCAACCAGATATTAACTCTATTTTTCCCTCCTTCACAAATCATATCACCATTTTCAAATTTAATAGAGCCATTAGCTACAACTGCTCCAAGAAAACCTTTATCCATTTCAATATGATCAGGCTGTGGCATTGGAGCCTGTTTTAGAATTACGCTTTTCACTACAGGAGATACGCTTTCATCATCACTTACAGTCTTCAATTTGATTTCTGATTTTCGCAGAGAAACACCACTATTAACATCCATATGAATTTTCACCGTAGTATTTCCATTATAGGAAGTTCCAGTAGTAATTTCATACCATACATCATATTCTGATTTTTCAATTATCCAACTAGTATTAGATTCTACTTCGAGAATAACCTCATGCTCCTTATAATCTTCTCTGAATTCTTCTTTTGCAGGAATAAGTAACACCCCTTTTTGGATATATTTTACAGCAGCTACTGAAATATGATGTCGATCAAACACTGTCACTATTCCATTTCGCAACTCTCCCTTGTTCTCAATGGTTTCGACTGTTACATCCCCGTCAATATTTCCAGTGGAACCAGAAATAATACTCAACCAGTCACTTCCATCAGTCACTTCACAAGACCAATCCTGATTAGATATTACTGCAAAGGATTTCTGATCAACTCCACTATTAAACGTCGTATCATTTCCGTGATTTACTTCCAACCTAGCTATCCCTTTCTGCAAAATTGAAAACTGCTTTCCAATCCAATAATCACTCTTAATCGTGATAGTATCTATTCGATCATCCAGCATCTTATTCTCTGTTGCATCAATCTCAACATCAAAGATCTTATCTTGTACACCAGTTGATGGAGATATAGTATACCAATCGGCATTACCAAACACTTCCCAAGGATGATTCGATTTCACCTGAAAAGATATTCCCTCCGGTGAACTTGCTGTTAGCATATAAGAATCCTGTGGATTATATCTCAAATCTACAATAGTAAACTTCTCTTTATCATCATTATCGCAAGAATAAAAACCAAATGTTAACACAAATGAGAATATCCCGAGCAGAAGGCGATGGGCATTTCTATATAATATTCTTTTCATTTTTTTTATTTTTAATTGAATCATATATTCTATTCATCTATATATTTATCAAAAACCTGTTTCTATCTTTCTATTCACAAAATAAAGAACATTAAAGAGTTTCACTAATCATTCCTCAATACACAATAGAAAGCGATACAGATTTTTGACAAATATTCCATAGCTTACTCTAATGGAGTAGAAGTAAACGACTCAATAATTAATTCTCCTTCTCCTCCTCCCAATAATCCAAAATAAAGTTTCACACCTTCTTCTGCTGGATTAGCATATACATTGGTTAAACTCTGTTCTCGAATCAAATCACCATTAAAATATAGGCTGTATATCAATTTATCCGCATCTTCAGTATCCGGTTCCAGTTTTAGTGTTAAGGTTTTCAAATCATTTAATACTCTGGTACCCAACTCAAGTTTATTATTAGCCCAATTCCACTTAAATCCTCCACCCCATATTATTTTTGGATTTGCATTTCTTAGCCAGATATGATAATTTGCTGTTGATGGACTAACATCTGGCCAACCATTAATGTCGAAATAGCCTGCTGAACCATCAGGAATATTT
This sequence comes from Marinifilaceae bacterium, assembly GCA_016744515.1. Lineage (GTDB taxonomy): Bacteria > Bacteroidota > Bacteroidia > Bacteroidales > Marinifilaceae > Ancylomarina. The sequence continues at coordinate 65,843 of JADGEF010000005.1, forward strand.
ACTGAAGTAAACTTCCAGGTATGAATACCCAACCCAAATGGTAGTTTCGAAACAAGTCTGCTATTAGGTGTTGCAATAACAGCTGCTCCCTCTTCAGTAAAAGTGATGGTACCCTTATTTATGCTGAAGGCTACATCCTGAACTACATCTATAATCACATCCTCCAATCCCTGTACTGGTTTTTTTGGTTTAACACGTACTTGTCCGCGACGTTCAATAAATATTGGATTAGCATTTATTTCTACAACTAACTCTCCATTTCCATCTCCAGAAGTAGCCGAAGTAATATTTATCCATTCGCTTCCTGGCATTGTTTCTGCCACCCATGCTATATTTGCCTGCAATTGATAAACCTTAATATCACCAGCATAATTATATTTAGAATCATCCATATTTAGGATTTCCAACTGATTACCATCCTGCACGACCTCATAAGTTTTTTCTTCCAGACCATTATTAATTGTAATCGTAGCCCTTCTTATATTAGCATTATTTTCTTCCACCTCAGCAATAACTTCATTCACTTTATTACTTCCCTCAACTGAAGACACATTAAACGTTAACCATGCTTTATCAGAAATGACCGTCCAGTCTTTAGTAGACTTAACCGTAAACTTACGACCTTCACTCACATTTTTAAAACGAACATCCGTCTCAAACATAGCAACTTCAAGTATCCCTTTTGAACTCTGAATAATGGTAATTTCCTGTTTCTCTACGCCTTCTCCCTGAATAGTTAATAAGGCAGAACGGGATTCAAGCTTCTCATTATCTTCTAAAACAACAGTAATTTCACTAATCAAAGCACTCACTGTACTACTTGTAGGACTTGGAGCACACCAAGATTGATCACTAGTAATCGTCCATAACGTATTCGAAGTTACTGTAAACTTAATTTCACGTGGACCAGTGGATGATACAGTATAAGAAGATTGAGCAGTTATTCCCAATTTGGATTTCATTGCCTGCTGAGAATCAATTCCATATTTTTCACATGAAGTGAAACTCAACGATAAAACGACCGCAACTATGGATAATAAAGCAACAGATACGCATTTATTTAATATTATTTTCATATCGTTAATTATTTAATTTTTATGTCTATTTTCATTATTCTAACTACCATCCAGGATTCTGTGGCTGAAGATTACTATTTGTAAATATCTCAGACTGAGAAATTGGATATAAATACATTTTATCACTCCAAAAACGACTTTCGTACAATTCTTTTTGATATTGCTTTGTGCCATCATCTAGCTTTTCAATACCTACCCCATATAATTCAGTCTGTGTTTCGCTGCCTATTTGCCAACGACGTATATCCCAAAAACGATGATCTTCAAAAGCAAATTCCACACGCCATTCATTTCTCACTTTAGCTAGGAATTCAGACTTCTCTGAAAGTGTAACTTCAGGCATTCCAGCATTTTGACGAACTTGATTTAAAGCCCAACGAGCAGAACGAGTATAAGTACCATCGGTATAATCTGGATCACCAAAAGCTTCGATCATTGATTCTGCATATGTCAATAATGCTTCTGCATATCGATATATTACCCATGTATGCAAATTTATTACAAGTTTATTAGGATCGAAATCAGTAGTTTCCTGAATATACTTCCGAAGAAAATAACCAGTAGCTGTACCTCCTTGTGCTACAGAACCACCTTCCCTTCCTCCTTTATAAGACTCAATCTCAATGCCTTTAAAAGTCATTCCATCGGCAATAACTGTCTTCGAAAATCGAGGATCACGTTTATTATAAGGATCATTTTTATCGAATTCAGGATCAGTACAATCCCAACCGTTTGCTTTTAGTGTTACAGAGTAACCATTAATGGTTTCAAAAGCATCTACTAAATTTTGAGATGGACAAACTCCAGTATTTCGACTTTTCCCATCAGTCAATCGAACGGGAAAGTTTATCATTTCAAAACGATTACTATTCCAATTCTGACGAGATAATATGTTTTCTTTCGACTCATAATTATTTAGAGCTGTAAATATCCCTTCCAACTGATACCATCCACGAATTTCTGCAGAATCAATTAAATTATAGGCAGCTTGAGCAGTTTGTTTCCACTTGTCCGCATTCGATGTTGGATTATGCATTTCACTAGCCATATATAATAATGCTTTTGTCTTTAAAGCCATAGCGAAACCTTTTGTAACACGCCCATATTCTTGAGATAATTCTTTATATGTTACTGGTAAGTTAGGAGCTACCTCCTCGCATTCATTCACCACAAAATTAATTACTTCAGCAAATTTCGTTTTATTAATTGTATTTGCCTCCTCAGCTGTTAGTACTTTTAAGGGCATAGGAATATCCCCGTAGCGCCGAGCTAATTCAAAGAAATAATAAGCTCGTAATAAACGTGCCTGATAAATATAATAGGGCAATTTTTTCATCATCAAACTATATCCCTGATCATATTTATATCGTGAAAAATCCACAGTCTCAATCTCAACAATAAAGCTGTTAGCAGCACGAATGCCTGTATAAAACGCTCTCCACTTATCATCAATAGTATTTAATGCCGACCATGAGCCATTATTAAAATCCTGAACATTACTATATGCATTTGCGAATTCAGCATCATCTGTTGAACAAGCAAGCATTGCTAAATTAATCTTACCAAAATCCTGAGGAATGAACGAATATAAATGATTCAACATACTCGTTGTCCTGTTAAAATATTTATAGACATCCTCTTTTTCCAGAAGATTATTTGTTTCATCAAATTCCAGATCACTGCACCCACACCACAAAAACATGACGCACACCAGAACTAATAATTTATTTATAATTTTCATAACTAGAATTTTACTAAAAATTAAACTTTACACCCGCCCAATAACTTCTAACAACTGGATAACTAGCTCCTAACTGTTCTGGATCGGCAAAATCAATTTTATCTATCGAGAACAAGTTTGTTCCTCTAAGGTAAAGAGATAAGTCTGCAAATTTCATGATCGACTTTGGTAAATCATAGGCCAATTGAAGGTTACGTAATTTCAAGAAAGATCCATCTCTATACCACAATGAACTATGTCTGTAATTATTATCATTAGAGGTTGTTGTTAAACGAGGCATAGTAGCATCCATATTATTTTCCTCACTCCAGGTAGTTTCTCTATTCAGAAAAGTATTTGAAATTGTAGAATTACCAATTAATGGATAATAAAGAGGACTTTCTAGTAAAGATATTGTACGTCTTGCCACTCCCTGAAAATCTGCACTAAGACTGATATTTTTATAGGAAACATTTAGATTGAAACCGTAATATATTTCCGGAGAAAAAGTCTGAAACATTTTTACTACATCATCATTATCAATCTTATTATCACCATTCTGATCTTTGTATTTCACATCTCCCGGACGTACATCACCAAAAGTCTGAACTGCGCTATTATTTATGTCAATTTGATCATTGAAAAACCCAATTGCTTCAAGACCATAGCTCTGTCCTAAACGATTTCCCTTACGATAACGATATTCATACTGCTGAAAAGGCTCTTTATTCTCTATTATTTCGGTTCTTAGTAACGAAAAAATTCCAGATGCCCCATAAGTAAAATCTCCTATCTCATCCTTCCATCCAACAGAAATATCGATGCCCTTGTATTGGTTTATACCAGCATTTAATTGGGCAACACCAATTCCAATAACTCCCGATACAGAATTTGAAACATCAACCAATCTATTGCTACGACGTTCATAAAAGCCCTCCACCGACAGATCAAATCTGTTGTTGAACATTTTCATATCAATACCTACTGTTGCCCTTTTTGATTTTTCTATCATCAAATTTTTAACAGGCAATCCTCCTTCACTCCAACCAGAAGCACTAGATGCTAATCCAAAAATATAAGAACTTGCATATTGATAACTCTGTCGGAAGAGTTCATGCCTAGTGTTCCCATCCCAACCTGATAAACCATAGGAAGCTCTCAATTTAAGCACATTGATGGCAGAATAGTTTATAAAGTCTTCATTAGAAATCAACCATGATGCCGATATAGCTGGATAGGTATTAAACTTTTGGTTATCTGGCAATACATTTGTTCCCGAATAACTAACCACAGCGTTAACAAAATAACGGTTCAGATACGAATATTGAGCATTTGCAATCAAAGACTGACGCTCAAAAGTATTATTTCGACCATTGTTCTGATCAGATTGAAAATCGAAAATAACAGATCCACCCACCTGATGATCATTAAATGTCTGACTATATCCTACTTTAGCCTTTAAATTAGTACGCATGTGCAAACTTCTAAAACGATCTTTATGATTTATAATCTCAGAATCTTTTCCGTATATAATTGGATCTATTTTAACTGTTCCATCATCTAGAATAGACGATTGCAAATCGCTATAACGATAAGATTTTTGAGATTCTTCCATCAAACCACCTTGATTATCAAAAGAAAGGGCAACCTCAGCATTAAGTCCTTCCAACAGTTCTGATAAATCCTGTTGAATTCTTAAATCTGCATACAAAGTATTATAAATGTGTTTTCTATGTCCCCTACTACCTGCCAATGCTACGGGATTATTTCCTCCATACACATTATTTCCTCCAAAAATTCCTGCCTCTGTTTTTACAGGAAAAGCTGCTGATGGAGTGTAATAAACGGAGTGAGGAATATATCCATTTGATCCATTAACCTCCTGCATCCTAGCCATCAGTCCGACCTGCATCAATGTAGTTTTTGTAATATCTGCATCAATATTAGTACGCAAATTCAACCTCACATCAAAAGGAGTAGTTGAGTAACGAGGGTCATCATCAGTATGCTTATACATTGCTTTATCATATGAATAAACCGCCGCAACATAATATCTGAATTTATCACCACCTCCATTAAAAGTCGTATTTAATTGATGATTTGTACCAAAATCTTTATACACCTCTTTTTGCCAATCCACATTGGGATAAGCATAAGGATACTGTCCAGATGCAAAAGCATACAATTCCTTGTTTGAATATTTTGCCTCTAATCCATCCAGCTTTAATGCATCATTCACACTGCTTGCATAAGTATAAGAGTTAGCAAAATCTGGTGATCTAAATTGAGTATTAAGCCCAAATTGATAGCTTGCAGAAATTTTCATATCGCTATCTGTTCCTCGTTTCGTGATAATATTAACCACTCCATTAGCTCCTCTCACTCCATACAAAGCTAAGGTAGCTGCGTCTTTCAGAAGAGTAACCGATTCAATCTCAGACATTGTAACAGAGTTTAAATCCCGAGGAAAGCCATCAACCAAAATCAAAGGTGCATGACCATGGAAACTAAGTCTAGCATAATTATCGGACGATCGCCCTCTTCCTTGAGAAACATTCAGTCCCGCTATTTTATTGTACAGTGCTTTTTTGATATCTATTTCAGGAGATTGCTCCAATTTATCAACCCCCACTGTAATAAGAGTGTCTATATCCAATAGCATTAAATTAGCAACTTCACCAACTATAGGCTTTTGGGCTATCGACATAATAGACAATAGCCATACCCCAACTATTAGCAAATATATTTTTTTCATATGTTTAATATTTAATTAGTACTGTCACTTGATCCTGATTCCTATAGGAATCGAAACTATCAAGATTGGTTGGTTTTTCCTCCCCCTGTATGATTATATTCTTCATAATTACATCCATCATGATTTTACCATCCTGGGTTCTGAGTCCAACCATAATTCTTGCTTATTTCCCTTTGAGGAATAGGAGACAAATACCATTTAGTATCCCAATTCGCATTCCAGTGACGCTCTGGCAACCAACCGACTACTTCGTAACGAAACGAAATAGGTATTCCATCATCAATAGCCGTAACATAACTTAATAATATATTCAATTTCTTTTTGAAATCATCTGCTCTTCCCCAACGTATCAGGTCATACCAGCGTACATCTTCAAATCCAAACTCTAAAGCCCTCTCTTTTAATACAGCTTCACGAAATTGAATTTTAGTTAATCCATTAGGAAGATCGGCCAGGCCAACACGCGCTCTGATTAAATTGATACAATCATAAGCCTTTTTATTTGGACCTCCTTCTGATTCATTTATTGCTTCCGCATAACTTAGCAATACCTCTGGTAATCGTAAGTATGGGAACTGAGTTCCCTTACCAGCACGATCTTCACCAGAAGGTAAAATAAATTTCATCGTCGAAAAACCAGTACTTGCTCCCTTACGATAGTCAGGATGTCCAAAATACAATGGAGCCAACGTTCCATTATAATAGTTTCCACCTGGTAATGCGGCTGTTTCATATAAACGAGGGTCGCGCGTAGGAACATGATTTTCATCAAAGAAAGGTGCTTGTGAAGGATTAGCCCAATCAAAATTAGATGGAAAATCCGAACCATCAGCCCACGGAAACATATTCACATAATTCAGCGTAGGTCCCCAATAATACCTTGAACCATTGGGATAAACACCTGTACTAAACCCTTTTCGGGTTGAAATCAATATTTCTGTTCCACCTCTTTCATAATAAGCCTTCCGAAAAGCAAGACGTTTTGCCTCATGTGTTTCATCTATTGGCTGAATTAACTTATATTGACCCTTTGCTTCAAGCTCTTGCATAAACTCTTCACCTGCTTTCCTAGCCCTATTCCATCTTTCTTTTGTATCCCCTTCTACATAACGAGTATATTCATCAGCCTCATTATGCCAAGGTGTTGATGAATTAAATGTTGGGCTCGCAGCAAAAAGCAGCACTCTAAGTTTCAAACCTAACGCACCAGCCTTAGTCATTCGTCCATCGTCATCATCTAACTGCTTCCATTTTAAATAAGGACTAGCTTCATCTAATATGTTAACGATATATTCTACAGTTTCAGCAAAAGTTGCACGCGGAAAATTCATATTATCTGTTACACTTATAGATTTTTGAATTATTGGTGCTCCCCCTATATGACGGAGTATTCCAGAATAGGATATAGCAATAATCATTTTCGCCTCAGCAATCCTCTCTGCTTTCTCAATTTCTGTCATATTTGGCACTCGATTCAAGTTTTCCATATATAACCAGGCATAACGAATTGCTTTCCAATCAGACTCACCTCCTACCGAATATAACAATTCTGAGCTACTGCTCGTAGTATTAATAGCTCCAGTGTAATAAGGATTACCCTGACAATTAATAGCTAAATCCGTAATAATATCTGATGATCGACCAGATTTTGAACCGAAAGATAAATTTCTATATGCCTGAGACAATACTCTATCTGCATTTACTGCTGATGAAAACATCGTGTCCAGTGTTGCTCCTGAGCTTTCTGGTTGATCGCCCAAGAATTCGTCCCCAAAAGTTAATTCGGAACACGAAGTAGCCACCCAAACAACAATAGCTGTTAGTGATATAAATACAATATTTTTCATATTTATCATTATTTTTTAATGATTATTATTTTCTTGGATTAAAAATTAACAGTAACACCCAAACTATATACTTTAACCAGTGGATATTGTCCAGAATTATTCGTGATACCTTCAGGATCTACAAGTTTAAGGCTTGTTAAAGTCAATAAATTATACCCGCTTAAAGTGATATTCATTGATTCAATTCCTATATCAGAAAGTATTTTCTTATCTTTTAATTTATAAGAAAGATTCACTGTTTTCAACCTTAGATAAGATGCGTCCTTTAACCATAATGTAGATGCAGCTTGATTCCAAGCCTCCATATTCTTTGAAAGACGTGGCATAGTAGAATTAAACTGATTTTTTGGAGTCCAACTCTCATCTACAAAAGCTTTCAAAAGTCCTCGATTAGCATTAGTAAAAGGTACACGATGATCCGATTCCAACATTTTAGCTACATGAGTGGCTCCAGACCATTGCATGTTAAATCCAAATGCTTTATATTGAAAACCTCCATTAATACCAAATACATATTCAGGTCGGTTGGAATAACCAGTTACCATACGATCGTTTGCATCTACGATACCATCCTTACTCAAATCACTAAACATAGCATCACCTGGCTGTACATCTATATATGGCTGCGGTAAGTCTGATTTTAGTATATATTTCCCTGAACCATCCTGACTAAAATCATCATATTGATACAATCGTTCAAATTGGTGCATATTCCCATAACGGTCTGTAGAACCACCCGTTCGGTTCATATAATCAAATTCATTGGGAAGCTCATCCATAAAAATAATCTTGTTTTTAGCATGAGATACATTAAAGCTAATATTGTAATCTAAATTTTCACTAATTTGATCTTTCCATCCCAATACAATTTCGAATCCTTTATTCTCAACTTTACCTAAATTCATTTTTGGTAACGAAGTTGCACTAATAGAAGGTATAGAATTTGGCGAAATCAGAATACCTTTTCTCTTCTCTGTAAAATAGTCAGCATTCAACGACAAACGGTCATTCAAAAAACTCACATCAATACCATAATTTTGTTTGTCAGCAGTTTCCCATGTAACGTCCTCATTGCCTGGAACACCCAATGTGCTTGCAGGTGACCCAATAGGATTATTCACTCCAAAACTATAACTTCCAGAATTATTCCAGATACCTGGCATGTATAAAAAACGACTATTGGTAGCATCGCTACCCACGCGTCCCCACGATGCCCTCAATTTCAGATAACCCACAAAATTCAGTTTACTTATAAAATCTTCCTCAGAGGCTATCCAAGCTCCTGAAACCGACGGAAACCATCCGAATCGCTTCTTCCCAGGAGCAAAATTTTCAGATCCATTGTATCCAACATTCACATCTAACAAATACTTACTCTTATATCCGTAGGTAGCTCGTCCTACTACCCCCACATATCCTCGCGGCATAAAACGATAAGGTTTCGGATAATATTTGCGTGACTGATTATATAATACCAATCCGGTTAGCTTATGATCTCCAAAAGTACGGTCATAATTCAAACGAGCCTCAGCATACCAATTTCGAGTATATCCACTATAACTCTCACTATAGCGCAATGGTTTATCAATTCCAGAAGGAACATAAATAACCGTTTTATCAAAAGTAGGGTCATTCATAGGCAGAGACGGATCTGATAGTTGAGACGCATAATAAGCTGTTTGATATTCAATCGGATTATAGATATTGATTTCTCTTTTCTTTTGTAAATGATATGTGTAATCATTTGATGCTTTTATACCAACAGTAAGTCCTTTCGTAACAAAATCTAATTTCTGAATTAAATCTATATCAATATTTAACTTAGTCTTGTAAGATTGTTTATAACCATACCCATAAAAAGAAAACAGACCATCTCTCACCAAATCTCCTGAAGGAGACAAGCTGCTTGACAGTAAAGTGCGTTTTCCATTAATAATTCCAGGACCAGCAAAAGGCACAGACCACACAGTAGCCACATTCCATATATAACCTACATTCTCAACAGGAATTGGCTCCCTTATTTTACCAATATTCCCCCCAATATTTAACTTTACTTTAGTAGTTTTCGATAATGATGCATCAATATTTGCCCTGTAGTTATATCGATCATAACGATAATTGTTATCATATGGTAATTCATCAAATTTTTTCATCAATCCATTTTGATACATATACCCTACTGAAACAAAATACTTTAATTTATCGCTACCTCCAGAAATATTAACATTGTTTTTATTCTGTAAAAAATATTTATTGAACATGTATTTTTGCCAATTAATATCTGGAGCCATAATTGGATCGGAATGAGTCCGAAAAGCCTCTATTTGTTCTCTAGTAAACTTTTTTGTAGAACCATCATTATCGGCGCGCATATTCCACATACGTGCATAGTCATAACTTCCTGCTTGCGGTCTTAGTGAAATTGGTTGTTGTAATCCAAAAGAAGTAGACACTGTAATCTTTGGCTTCCCAATGGTTCCGCGGCGGGTAGTTACCAGAATCACACCATTAGCGCCCCGAACACCAAATACAGCCGTTGACGAAGCATCCTTTAATATAGAAACATTCTCAATTTCATTAGGATCCAAATCAGTAAAATCTCTTTCAACACCATCAACTAAAACTAATGGAGAAGCCCCTCCATTGCTTAATGTTCCATTCCCACGAATATAAATACGGGCTGCATCTCGTCCTGGCTGTCCCCCAGATTGAACCGTAGCCACACCAGGTAAAGCTCCTGCTAAAGCCTGTGTAACATTCGAAGAAGGTGACTGTAATAATTTTTCATTCCCTATTACAGAAAGAGCTCCTGTAAGGGTAGCTTTAGTTTTCGTACCATAGCCTACAATTACCACATCATCTAATGTCTGCATGTCTTCTTTTAATACAACATTAATTGTTTTCTTGTTTCCAACTATAACTTCTTGACTAACGTACCCAAGAAAAGAAAATTGGAGCGTAGCTTTCTCACTTTTAACATAGATTGAATAATTACCACCAACATCAGTAATAGCCCCAGTAAATGTGCCTTTTATTATTATATTAACACCAGGAATACCTTCATTAGAGGAATCAACAACCTTCCCTATCACCAAATTACTGCCAGTCTTTGTTTGTGCAAACAAGGGTGGAGTAATTAGTGAAATCATTAAAAGAAAGCAAATGCATAAAGCTTTCGGTTTTTTCATAAATTCAAGTTATTTATTAACGATTAGCATAGATCACAAGTAAATTCACAGCCTATTATTTTCTATGCCTATAAAGTAAATATAGAACAATTAGAACTATGTCAGATTTTTGTAAAAAGAAGTCTAAAATCTGCTAATTCGTGCAAAAACAAGGCTTTTACCGAATAAAACTCACTCCGAAATTCACTGCCTTAAATACTTAGAAACAACACCTTACTAAAACAGTTAATCTTAATAAATGAGAAAATGCCGAGAATGGTAAAACAATCACCTTTAAACTCGTTACGTTTCAACTATTTGAAATTAAGAAAGAATTGTATTCATGAATATGGAAATCTCAAAAGATTTAATGACTAAGTCCGACAAACTGCTAAGCGTCTTACGTAAGCCCATATGAGCTTACAAACTATTCATAGACCTTCATAAAAAGTAGAGAATTGGAAGTTCGTAATTGTGGTAAAAATGCCTACTATCGAATTTTATCTAATCAAAAGTCAATTAATATAAACTTTTATTTGCATTCGCAAAGCAATATCTTCAATTAAATCAGGACTTTACTGTTTCCGACCAGAAAGGTATATATCTTATCTTCGATGATGCAAATATTCCCAAGACAAGAAACACAATTGAAAGAATTTCTAAGATTTTAATCATGTAACACAACAATATATCTTAGGCTTTTAGTAGCAGGGTATTGGAATGGAGGTATTTTTATTCCATTAGATTTCAATTTTCATCGAGAGAACAAAAATTCGAAACTGAAACAAGGATTAACCGCTAAAAAACATAAACACCAACAGTCCATAATCCGATGTAAAACAAGCAAAGCTTATAAGTGATTTTGTAAACTCAATAGCAAGAAAACCAATATAATAATTCAAATATTTAAGCGTATTAACAAACGTAGGATTCAAGTTGATCCATATATATTAATGCACAGACAGTTGATTTACTTCTTTAAGTGTCATCAATAAATTGAAGTCAATTAATCCAAATGTACAAATCATAGGCATGTATAAATACTATACTAAAAATACTTATCAGTGACGAAATTAATTACGATAAAGAAATTGACAGCTAGAAGATTAAAGCCGAAACATTGTAGAAAAATAAATTTTAACGACCACAAATACAAAATAGAAATTAAGGGATTAGAAGTTCTAATATTCCAATCAAAACGAAGTAATTAACAGGAAATGGCACACTATAATCTGTACTAATTTAAACCTTAGTTTTGTGAAAATGATAAAAATCTACAACATACGCTGGACTTATAGAAGTATTTTTTTAAGAAATTAAATAATTATTTGGCATAGGGAAATGTCTATTAACCTATTTTGATGTACAAATTGCACAAACAACTGTTACGATGATCCAATATCTACTTACCTCTATTAAATATCGTATGGAAGCCTATGGAACGATGGTAGTTTGTTCTGAAAACTGAAACAAAATCACATCGAATATAAACTGAACTAGAGGATATTGCATAAAATAAATACAATAAAACCTAAATCATTATTGCAACTCAAATACCCGTGAAATATTGGCACAAAATTAATTAGAAAAGTACTATTGCTGATGCAATTCTTGATCAATTAGTTCCCTCTTCTTATAAAATCGAATTCGGGTGAATTGATGAGAAAAAATAAGCTCAAAACTATGCAAAATAATTTATAAATTTAAACCAGAAATCATTCTTCTTTTAGTGGTACAACATCACCGAAATACACAATAATTCTTAATTGAGCTTTAATCATCAGATTATGCATATAGAATTCAAACATGTACGATTTATAATAGCAATTGTGATATTACATCTCATTCATCATACAGTTGAAGGAAATCCTAATTATAGTTTTAAGCAAATTTCGATTCAGGATGGCTTATTAAAGTCACGCGTTAAATGTGTATTTAAAGATTATAAAGGATTTATATGGATTGGCACTCACGGAGGATTAAACTATTACGACAGGTATGAGTTGAATAATTTCAAACACAATCAGCTAGATTCTCTTTCGTTACCTTCAAATGATATTTTATTCATTACTGAAGATGCAGAACTTAACTTATGGGTAGCAACAACCCGAGGTCTCGTCCAATATAACAGATTTGAAAAAAACTTTAAACGAATTTACTATAACAACAAACCATTTTATACATCCTCATTTTTATTAATGGATGATGGTATATTATTTTCAACACCAGGTGCTGTTTTTTACAAATATTCCTATAAAAACAAAAAACTAAATCCAATTCAGATCAAAAATAAAAATAATACCGACGCTTATTTTAGTGAACTTGCCTATCTTAATAAGAATACCATAATTGCGAATAGTCGCTGGAAAGGTATATACACGATCAATATTGATAATAATGAAATTAAAAAAATAGATTTTCTTACTGGTGTTCAATATACCAGTATATTTGTTGATTCTTCTCAACAGATATGGATTTCAGAATATAATAAAGGTATTTATTGTTACTCACACGACTGGCAACTCTTACATCATTTCTCAACAAAAAACTCTCAACTGACCAATGATTTTGTTCTTGATTTTGAAGAGCAAAATGGTAAATTATGGATTGCAACAGATGGAGGAGGAATAAATATTCTTTCTCTAAATGATTATTCTTTTAGATCTATAAAACATGTTCCAGATGATGTAAATTCTTTTCCTGGAAACTCCATTCTCTGCTTGTATAATGATCCTAACAATAACATGTGGATTGGAACCATTAGAGCTGGATTGATTGGAGTAACAAAAACTTCTACAAAAATATACCAAAACGTACCATTTGGGAACCCTTATGGTTTAAGCAACCAAACCGTTTTATGCATGCTTGAAGATGTGAATGAGAAAATCTGGATAGGAACAGATGGTGGTGGAATTAACCTCTTTAATCCATCAACAGATACATTTAAACATTATACCACTTTTAAAGATGAAAAAATATCGTCAATAATTCATTTCAAAAAAGACGAACTACTTATATCAATCTTCTCAAAAGGAGCATTCATCTTCAATAAGAAATCAGGAAAGTCTACTCCTCTTACTATTATAAATAATAAGGAAAATTACATGGCTGGGTTTGATGTAAATCTTTGTGATTATTCAAAAAACAAAGTTCTGATAAATGGGGATCATATATATTTATATGATATAAATGAAAAAAAAATTACGATACTAGCCTCTAAAAATAAAGATTATCGATATTCTTCTCCTATTTACATATCAGCCGATAGTAACAAAACCTACTTTATCACCCACGTTGAACTCCTTGAACTCGACCGTAGAACGAATAAAATTAAACCACTTTATTCAATAAATACTCCAGATATCATTAATGATGCATGCATGGATATGCAAGGGAGATTCTGGATTGGAAGTAATACTGGCCTTACCTGTCTGGATATACAAAATAATACTGTAAAAAAAATACCTACTAATCTTTTTTCCGAAATCACATCTATAGCTTTTGATAAGCGTGGATGGTTATGGATTGGAGCGCAAAATATGATTTTTTCTTACGTATTAGATCAAGATCTTTTTAGAATCCTAGGTGAATCCAATGATGTAAAACCTAATGAATACGTTCCTTATGCATCTATTGTTTCAAAATCAGGCAATGTTTATATAGGCGGTGTAACTGGGCTTTGTAAAATAGATAAAAATATCCTCTTTCCTCCTCCCTCAACCAATTCTATAGAGGTTATGGAGTTAATGTTAAATGGTAAAACCATTGTAACTAATTTCGATTCAATCAATCACACCATAACTATTCCCTATAATTTTACTTCACTTCAAATAAAAATGATTGTTAAAGATGATGATATTTTTCAGAAAAATATTTTCCGTTATAAAATCAGAGGTCTTAATCCAAATTACATTGAATCATATGATCATTCAATATCCATCTATTCTCTCCTCAATGGTCAATATGACATTCTTGTTTCATACAAATCAAAAAATGGAGAATGGACAGAGTCTATTGAATTGCTAAATGTTATTGTAACACCACAATGGTGGAGAACCAAATCCTTTTTTATTTCCTGTCTTTTACTACTAATTATAATAGTTTTATCTCTTTCCATCTATCTCTCAAAAAAAAGAAAACAAAAGCAGTTACGTGCTATAAACAAAATCAAACATAAATCAGATGAAGATAAAATACGCTTTTTTATTAACTTAAGTCATGAATTACGTACCCCTCTCACTTTAATTTATGCCCCGCTTCAACGAATCCTTTCAAGTGATAACAACAATGTTATTAACAAACAGAAATTAGCAGGAATCTTTAAACAAGTGAATCAAATGAAGAACATTATCAATACGCTAATTGATATTCGAAAGGTTGAAATGAATAAAGAAACGGTTCTTCTTCGTCCCTTCATGCTGAATGAATGGATACGTTCAAAAGCCAGTAATTTTGTTGCCGAATTTAAAGAAAAAAATATAAGCTTAACGCTGGATCTTGATGCTTCTATTATGGAAATTCCTTTTGATGAAGTTAAGTGTAATATTGTTCTATCAAATTTATTAATGAATGCATTGAAGTTTTCCAAAGAAAACACAGAAGTCGTATTGTCTACACAGAAATTTAATAATTTCACACGTATCTCAGTTAATGATCAGGGGATCGGGCTGGAGCATGCGGATATAAAGAAGTTATTCACAAGATTCTATCAAGGATCTCATAATATACATGGAAGTGGAATAGGACTTTCCTATGCTAAAATGCTTATTGAATTACATGGTGGTATAATTAATGCCTACCAGAATAGTGACGGACAAGGGACAACATTTTATTTTCAACTACCAAATACGGGAATAATTAGTGATATTGAACAATTAAAACAGATTGAAGAAATCCCCTATGAGATCGATTGCAAAGAAAGTAATAATGTGAATACACAAGCATATTCTATCTTGATTGCCGAAGATAATGCTGAACTTCGAAAGTTTATAAAAGATAATTTGAAGAGCTATTTTAAACACATTTATACTGCAAAAGACGGTGTTGAAGCATTGGAAATAACCCGTCAATACTACCCTGACATTATTGTGAGTGATATAATGATGCCTCGCATGAATGGGTTTAAGCTTTGTCAAACGATAAAAAATGATATCAATATTAGCCATATCCCTGTCGTGCTACTAACTGCATATAATGATGCTAAAAATACACTTCAAGGGTATAAATTGGGAGCAAATGCATACATACCCAAACCTTTTGAAGTAGATTTCTTATTGGCAATTATTAATACCCAATTACAAAACAGAGAAAATATTAAAACAAGATTTAAGGGCAGTAGCCCTTCTATGATAGCTCCTGAAGAGATAACAATAAGTAATATCGATGAAGTCTTTATAACAAAATTTAACTCACTGATTGCTAAAAATCTGGATAATTCCGATTTAGATTTAAAATTCATTACTGAGAAAATGGTTATGAGTAGGGCTTCAATATCAAATAAGGTAAAATCGTTAACAGGTATTAGTACAATGGAATATGTCAATCAATTACGGATAGAGAAAGCCACAAAACTACTACTGCATACCACAAAAAACGTCACTGAGATTTCTACCGAAGTTGGCTTCTCTTCTCCTCGATATTTCAGTACTGTTTTTAAAGAAAAAAAAGGTTTAACTCCATCTAAATTTAAACAAAAAAAAGTGTAAAATGTACAAACCCATCCTAAATACCATTTTTTATTCCATATACAATAATTATTAGAACTCAGCCTAATAGACTAGAGAATAAGATTTCATTGTCATGATATTATTACTACACACAGCACATAATTATGAGATATCTTTTTAAAAAAAATCCCACAATTATTTCATAAAATCATTAAAGGCATTATAGGTTCCGCCACTTTGTTGAGCTTCTGCCTGTTCCTGCATTTGTATTTGCTGGGCAATCCAGTTTTTACCCATCTCCTGCAATTGGGTGTGAGCATGTGCAAAAAACATCTTGTATGAAGCACAAAAACGTGGCATCCCATTAAATTTAGGATCCTTAACCCTATCTTTAGTACAACCGCCGAAACAGTGCTTTAGATAAGGGCAAATTTTACATTTACGAGGTAAATTAGCCTTAATACATCCAAACTGATGTTGCTTTTTCGAGTTCAGCATATTAATCAGTTTGCCTTTCATTATATTACCCAGTTTCCATTTAGGTTCCACAAAGAAGTCGCAAGAATAAACATCTCCATTGTGCTCCACAACGGTATAAACACCACACTCCTTTTGAAGTGTACATTCTGGTGCAGGTATCCCTACATAGGTATGAAAAACGGAATCGAAATGTCGAACCGATGTTGTCGGTATCCCATCTTTAAAATCACCTGTCCATAAATCCCAAAGTTTGCAAAGCACTTCGCCATACTTTTCTGGTGAAAGCGAAAAGGAAGCTGCTTGTCTTGGATTCTCCTTATCTGTTTCAACTATTGGAATAAACTGCATAAAGTCGAAACCTAACGCTTTGTGGTAATTATAAATTTCCTCGATATAATCAGCCGAATAATCTGTTAAGCAAGTCAAAACATTAGTGGATACACCTCTATCCAATAACATTTTTGCATTACGAGACACTATTTCCCATGTGGGTTTACCAGCCGAAGTTAATCGGTAATGGTCGTGAATATGTTGGGGACCATCCAATGAAATACCTACCAACCAGTTGTATTCTTTCAGAAAATCAGCCCACTCCTCATTTAAAAGTAGACCATTAGTTTGTAAACCATTACCAACCAACTTCCCATTACCATACTTCTGCTGTAGCTCAATCACTTTCTTAAAGAAATCCAATCCCATCAGAGTGGGTTCTCCACCTTGCCATCCAAAAGACACTTCGGGTCCAGATTGCTCCATAACCTGTCGAATCAAAACCTCAAGTGTTTCCTCATCCATACGATGTACCTTTTTCTGTTGGTACAATCCTGCTTTTTCCAAATAAAAACAGTAGGTGCAATTCAAATTACAATCCGGACCTGATGGTTTTACCAAAACAGACATTAGTTGTTTATTCTTCATACTCAATTACCCTTTTCAATAACACATCACAACTTTTCGTTTGTAAATATACTCATATATTGCCCCAACAACATATCATTACAGTAAGTATGAGTTAAAAATCTATCTTAAATATTCAGGCATTGATTTCGGATCATTTGTCCAACGCTTCACTCGGTCATTAATCATATGAAACTCTTTATTTTTTTCTGTTGGTTCGTATTTATCTTTTGGTAGATGCTTTTTCAATTCAGTAATCACTTCTTTATATTGAGGATCTTTTGCTAAATTGACATGCTCCCCAAAATCCTTCACCTCATCGTATAACTCTTCTGTCCCATCATTGTAACGAATATATCTCCATTGATCACGACGAACAGAATGAGATCCATATGTCCAAGTACTAATAACAGGATTCTTCCTTTTTGTATCGATATTTGTTAATAATGACAAGATACTCTCACCATCCTGTTGTTCATTTCTATCAAAACCACATAATTCGGTTAAAGTTGGATAAACATCCAATAAACTTACAGCATTATGATTAACTTTTCCGTTAGGAGTTACTCCTGGAACAACCCAAAGCATTGGAGCCAAAGTGGCCTCATTCCAAATATTACTCTTACGCCAATTTCTTTTCTCTCCTAAACACTGTCCATGATCCGACCAAAGAACAATAATTGTATTATTCGCATACTTACTATTATCAAGAGCATCTAGTAATCGACCTAGCTGAGCATCCATAAAAGAAATAGAAGCCAAATAACCTTGTACCAATTCCTTTCTGTAAGTATTACTAATTTTATTTATAATGGTCTCTTCACTTGTATGAAGAATTCCTGCAGCAATAGCCTTCCCATACATAGGAATATCTTCAAATTCATTTTTAATAGTTTCAGGTATTTCAATTTTATCCAAGGGATACATATTAAAAAACTCACGTGGTGCAGTATACGGAACATGGGGTCTTAAAAACCCAACGCCAAGCATGAAAGGCTTTTTATAATTTTCCTGCATTCGTTCTATAGCCCATTCTACATTAATCTCGTCTGGCATTTTACCTTCAGGCAGATATTCTCGATCAATTGGACCTGCACACAATGAATATCCTGGTAATTTAGTTCCATGTGCCTTGTTATAATTTGCAATACCTGAACCTCCCATTGGGAATGGATAAAAATCTGGTGCTCCATAGCCATTTCCATCAATTTTTAGTAATTTCTCAGTAAGAGCATAAGACCTTGGACGACGTTCATCCCATAATTTCTGATTCTCAAAATCATCTTCGATGGCCCAACAAGCATGTCCTTCAATTTTTCCACATCCCATAGTTCTATAACCATTTTGACGGAAATAAGCAGGTAACAGAGTCACATCATTCCAAATTTTCTGATTGGGAGTTCCACTTTTATTTGTATAACACCCTGTAGTTGTTGGATCTAAAGAAGACAAAACAGATAAACGCGAAGGTGTACAAACCGCAACTGCGGCATGAGCATTTGTAAAATACACTCCACGTTTGGCTAAACGATCGAGATTTGGTGTTTTCACATCTGGATGTCCTTTAGACATTCCTGTCCAATCATTCAAATCATCTACCGATATGAACAAGACATTGGGTTTATTCTTTTTAATTTCTTTTTTTTCAACTGCTCCACCACATGATTGTAATAACAATGCACTCGCACCAAGAAGTAAAGTGTTACTTATATTATTCATCATACAATTGTCTTAAAATCTTATTTAGATTAGTTTTAATATTTTAGTTCACCAATTATGCTTTTGGTAATAATTTCACCCATGTTTCCTTTTTCCACTCCACAGGTTTATCCATAGTCAAAATCCATTTATCAAAAGCAGACTTCATACTTTTTACTTTATCAGGAAACTCAGAAGCTAAATTCTTTGATTCTCCAGGATCCTGTTTAATATTATATAATTCGTAATAATTCCCTACAGGATAGTAATGCATCATATAGTCCCCTTCTAAAACTGTTCCTGCCGGATCGGATACATATTCTTTATATTCACTTTTAGGAAACTGAGTCTTAATTTTACTTCCTTGTACGTAGGCAGTATAATCGTTCCAAAAACCTAAGTTGATGTCACTCCAATGATAGGCTTGTGTTCCTGCCCAAAACAATTGTCTATCATTTGAAGAACTTTTTTCACCTTTCAATATTGCCGACAAATCAATTCCATCAAGATTATTTGGTATTTTAATACCTGCTTCTGTCAATACTGTTGGTAATAAATCCATCGCAGACACATTATCTTTAACAACTAATCCTTTCTTATATTTTGCTGGGTACCAAGCAAACATTGGCACATGAATTCCCCCTTGAAACATCAGTCCTTTATTCCCTTTAAAAGCTCCATTTAATGGCAAAGGCGAATCTACCACTGCCCCATTATCACTTACAAAAAGAATAATGGTATTGTCATCCAACTTTAGTTCTTCTAGCTTACTCATAATCTTACCTACACCATCATCAACAGCAGCAAGTGTAGCGTAATAATTATCCACTTCAGCATTACCCGTATTAAATCGCTGATATTTTCTGGGTGCACGTTCTTCAAGAGGAATATGTGGTGCATTGTATGAAAGATAAATAAAAAATGGATTTTCT
>JADGEF010000071.1 GCA_016744515.1 Marinifilaceae bacterium
GAGCATGATCGCTAGGGATTTTGAAACACCTGTAGATGCTGATACCAAAAATACTTATGCCTTAGAGATTACAGCGACTGATGCAGATAACAACTCTGACTCGGAAGTATGGATCGTGACTGTAACTGATGTCATTGAAAATAATTCTCCTATAGCAGAAGATGATCTAATTAATACTACAGACAATAATACAATTATAATAAATGCATTAAATAATGATATAGATGAAGATGGAGATATCTTATCCGTAAGTATTATATCTGAACCTTTATTCGGGAAAGTGAATCTTAACGAAGATGGAACAATTTCTTATACAGTTGAATTAGGTCAATATTGCCTAACAGATGTATTTTCATACCGCATTTGTGATGATGATGGATTATGTGATGATGCAACTGTGACTATCAATATAGAAGTAAGTGATAGTGATGACGATACAATCCCTGATGCTATTGAGGGACTTACTGATGACACTGATAATGATTCGATACCTAACTATCTTGATTTAGATAGTGATAATGATGGTATTCTGGATAAAAAAGAAGCTCAAATCTTAGATCCTTGTAATGATCTTCCTATTGATACTGATAATGATGGAATTCCTGACTATAAAGATCTAGATAGCGATAACGATGGTCGTACTGATAGTGATGAAGGAGTTGATGATTGTGATAATGATGGGATTGAGAATTATGTAGATTACTATGATAATTGCAGAGAGTACATTTCTATTCCTGAAGGCTTTTCTCCTAATGGCGATGGTGTTAATGATTTCTTTGAGATCGAAGGAATATTAAACTTCCCTAATAATACAATTATGATATTCAATCGTTGGGGATCCAAAATTTACTCTACAAAAGGGTACCAAAACAATTGGAATACAAAAACAAATAACAGATTAACTATTGGTTCGAAAAGACTTCCCGAAGGAACCTATTATTACATCATTGACCTAGGAAACGGAGACAAAGTATTTAAAGGCTATATATATATCAACTATTAAAAAATAACATGAGCAAAAAAAATATAGGTCTAATAAAATATATTGGATTCCTTATAATTCTTTTATTTGGAACACAATTAAAAGCCCAGCAAGACCCTGGATATACACAATATATGCATAACCCTTTAACCATAAATCCTGCATATGCAGGAAGTGCGGATATGTTAAGTGCTATATTTTTAGCTCGAAAACAATGGGTTGGCTTTGCTGGTGCTCCAGAAACCAGAGTTTTAACATTGAGTGCTCCAATAACTAATAACAATTTTGGAGCTGGGTTTTCTTATGTGAATGATAAATTAGGCCCTTTAAAACAGAATAGTTTCTATATGGATATATCACATCATATAAAAATCAATCAGAAAGGGATTCTTGCTTTAGGCTTAAAAGGTGGATTTGATATGATTCAACTAAATTTAATGAATTTGAAATTGAATAATAATAACGATGATTCTTTTTCAAGAAATTATAATGAAAATTTTAGCCTTAACTTCGGTTGTGGTCTTTATTATTATACTCCCAAATTCTTTTTGGGAATTTCAATACCTCGAATGCTGCGAAAAAAATATAGAAATGATGGCAATAAAACAAAAAGCTTAGGTTATAGCGAACGACATTATTTTATTACTACCGGTGCCTTATTCGATTTAAATGACAATATAAAATTTAAACCAACCATTTTATCTAAGATTGTATTAAATGCTCCTATTTCAATTGATTTGTCAGGTAATTTCATTTTTAACGATATACTTTGGTTAGGAGCAGCATATAGAATCGATGATTCCATGAGTTTTATGGTTAATTATCAATTAACAAACCAAATTCGTGTAGGCTATTCGTTTGACCTGACAAAATCTGAACTTCGACGCTATAACAACGGGACCCATGAGATAATGATTGCTTTTGATTTCCAATTTAATAAAAAGAAAGTCATGACACCTAGATATTTTTAATCTTAATTATTAAGCTCATAAAACGATTCAGTATTAAGACAATCATCTTAAGATCATGTTTTAATATCTAAACTATATTCATATGAAAAATACAGTATTCTTATTCATTTTTATTGTAGCATCTTTCATGTACACCTCAATTGGTGCACAAACATTAAAGCGTGCGAATAAGCATTTTGATTTATTTGCTTATAAAGAAGCTATTAAATTATATGAGAAAATTTGGTCAAAAGATAGCTCAAACTATGAGCTTGCCAGAAATTTAGCTAAATCATATAAAATGATTAATAATTCAGAAAAAGCTGAAGAATGGTATGCTAAAGTAATAAATCACCCAACTGCTAAAAAAGAGGATTTTTATAATTATTCTAAGGCTCTACAAAGCAATCAAAAATATGATAAAGCCCGAATTTGGATGTCTAAATATTATGGGAATCAAGACAAAAACAGATTGGAAAAACTGGATCGATTATCTCAAGCATATATCTCCAGTTTATATCAGGATTCTCTTCGATATAAAATTTTCCCAGTTCAATCTAACTCTGAATTCTCTGATTTTGGTGCAAGCTTTTATAAAGATCAGCTTGTGTTTTCTTCTGCAAAAAGAAAAATGACTTTAATTAAACGAAATTATAAATGGAACGATCAAGATTATTTAAGATTATACAATGCTAGTATAAATGACGATGGTGATGTCATATCTCCCTCTCTATTCTCACATGAATTATCAACTAAATTTCATGATGGTCCTGTTTGTTTTAATGCTAAGGCTAACGAAATGTTTTTAACTCGAAACTATGTTTCTGAAGGTAAAAGAGCAAAAAGAAATAAAGATGGAGTTGTAAATATAAAATTATATCACTGTAAAAAGGAAAAAAATAGTTGGTCAAAACCAAAGTTACTCCCTTTTAATTTAAAAGATTACTCAACTGGTCACCCTGCTCTTTCTGCCAATGGCAACGATTTATATTTTATATCTAATCGCCCTGGTGGAATTGGAGGTACTGACCTATATGTTTCGCATAGAGAAAAAAATGGATGGAGTAAACCTAAAAATCTAGGCAACAAAATTAACACACCTGAGAATGAAATGTTTCCTTTTATAACAAAAGACAACACTCTCTATTTTGCTTCGAAGGGGCATGCTGGTTTAGGTGGATTAGATTTATTTTCTATTGATTTAGATAATAAAGAAAGTATACCTGTAAACGTTGGGTATCCTATTAACACCCCTAAAGATGATTTTGGGTTGATATTAAAAAATGGGAAAGGCTACTTTGCTTCCAATCGTCAGAAGGGTGAAAGTTTTGACGACATTTATCATTTTATCATTATGGAGAGATTGATCACTGGAATCGTTTATAATTCAGAAACAAATAATATTATTGGCAATTCAACTGTTAGCTTAGTAGATAAAGACGAAAATATAATAAATGAATTAACAACAGATAGTAGTGGTAAATTTACGTTTAAGCTAACTAAACTAAACTCTTATCAAATTAAATCTATTAAAGCTGGATTTACTGATGGATTATCTACTCTTAATGAGACTGAATTGGCTGATAAAGCAGCGTATTTTGTCCCTATATATCAAACTCCTCATTTGAATATTAACATAGGAGAATCATTTGTTTTAGAAGATATTTATTATGACTTTGATAAGTCAAGTATTCGTCCTGATGCTAAAATTGTATTGGATAAACTTGTATTGATTATGAATAATAATCCAAATCTAAAAATTGAATTAAGCTCACACACCGATTCCCGAGGTCGCGATGCATACAATTTAGCCTTATCGAACCGAAGAGCTAAAGCAGCTGTTAAATATATTATAATGAAAGGCATATCGTCAAAAAGAATTATTGCAAAAGGATATGGTGAAACAAAACTTGTAAACCAATGCTCTAATAGTATAAAATGTAATACGGCAGAACATCAAGCCAATAGAAGAACGATGATTAAAATATTAGATATTTAATTCAATAAATAGATTTTAACAACCAACCGTTTTATTTGCAAAACACTTATTATCACTAAAATAAGCCCAGCAGTGCAATAATATCATTTTATTGATAATCATAGTTAAATAAAAACTTATTAAGCTAAAAAACAGCCATATAAAATATGGCTGTTTTTTTTACTATTTATATATTCCCACTCTAAACAAACAGTGTTAAGAACCCCAATAAGAATATTTCTTTTTAATATCGCTGATGAAAATACGACACGCGAACCAATGTGTACCACTCTTCAATATCCGTATTATCAGAGCTATTTCTTAGCAATCAAATCAACTACTTTTAGAATAACATCTACAGCCTTCTGCATAGAGTCAACTGGAACATATTCGAATCGACCATGAAAATTATGCCCTCCAGCAAATATATTAGGACAAGGTAAACCCATATACGACAAACGACTCCCATCGGTACCACCACGAATAGGCACAATCATAGGCATAACACCCACATCTTTCATGGCTTGTTCGGCAATATCAACAATATACTTAACAGGTTCAACTTTTTCACGCATGTTAAAATATTGATCCTTCATCTGAAGTATCACATTTTCTTCACCATACCTTACCCCAAGGTCTTTACAAATCGTTTCGAATTTATCTTTACGTACATTGTAGCCGTCCATGTCAAAGTCACGAATAATATATTGCAATTTAGAATTCTCAACAGAACCTTCCATTCCCAAAAGATGATAGAATCCTTCATAATTCTCTGTTTTCTCTGGCACTTCATCTTTTGGCAACTGCGCTGTAAATTCTTGCATAATCTGCATCGAATTAATCATCTTATCTTTAGCCATTCCTGGATGAACATTACGTCCTTTAAACAGAACTTCGGCATAGGCAGCATTAAAATTCTCGAACTGTAACTCCCCTATTTCGCCTCCATCAAGCGTATATGCAAAATCAGCTCCAAACTTTTCTACATTAAAAAAATCGGCACCTTGTCCAATTTCCTCATCAGGTGTAAAACCAATATGAACTGGGCCATGCTTAATTTCAGGATGATTAAGCAGATACTCCATTGCTGTCATAATTTCAGCAACACCCGCCTTATCATCAGCCCCTAAAAGTGTTGTTCCATCAGTAGTGATTAAAGTCTGTCCCTTATACATTTTTAAATCTGGGAAATCGGTCACTTTCATTACAATATTCTGCTCCTTATTAAGAACAATATCTTCCCCATTGTAATTCTCAACAAACTGAGGTCTTACATGCTTCCCCGTAAAATCAGGACTTGTATCCATATGTGCCACAAACCCAACAGTTGCAACTTTCTTGTCGATATTCGAAGGAAGAACAGCCATAACATAACCATTCTCGTCAAGAGAAACATTACTCATGCCCATTTCTTCTAACTCCTTCACCAACTCCTGAGCCAAAACCATTTGTCCAGGTGTACTAGGCGTCAAGCCAGTTTCCGTATCAGATTCAGTATCGAACTGAACGTATTTTATAAATTTATCTACTACTGCAGTCATTTTATATAGGTATCTTATTACTATTATTACTCTTGTACTATTTAAACGTCATCAGACTTAAACTGAAAACCTAAACGCTTACCAGTCTTAATTTTTGCATTCTGAATTTTCTCATCAATATCGGCTACAGCCAAAATCTTAACATCATCGTAAGGAGGAACCAACAAATCAAAATTCAACGAATAATTAATAGCCGTTTCCACAATCTTTCTCAAACTATCCTCATCGCTTATCGACTGAGATAAATCATTCTCAAGCAAACCCATTTGGCGCTTTCCTTCGACGATATAATGGTTTTCCTTATTTATAAAAATTCGTGCCACCAAATATCCTAAATCATCTGAGCGCTTGTATTTAAACGAATCCGATAAGAAATTATAAATATTAATAATACCAGAATAGGCATTATTCGGATTCTTTTTCACATAGTCTTTTTGCCATACAGGATGATCACGATCAAATTGAAACACATTTGAATACATACTAAATACAAGAATATCAGAAGCAACTCTAATTTGAACTTCAGAAGCTCCTCTATCCTCATATTCAAGCCTTAAGGCATCAGCTTGATCTGTTAGCTCCAAATTATACTCATTTACTAAATTTTCTAGAACCTTCTTTAATTCTAAAAAAGCATCAGCAGTATTCTTATATACTAACTGCTTTAGAATAGATTTTTCGCGTATTGTTTGTAATATGGCTGATTTTGTGTTGAGTATATTCATTGTATAGTGCTTAGGGTTATTTTGGATTTAAAACCTTTCTTCATGTTCATCTGATAAAGGTAAAAAAAACCGTCTCCGAAGAATCGGAGACGGTTATTTATAGTTTAAATTTCGTTAAATAGCGAAATTTTAAAGTCCAAATGAATCTAGACTTTAGTATGATTTAGCAAAAACAACACGTTCTTTTGATGGCTTTCCTGTAACCATACAAACGCCTTCTTCCTTCTCATTATCGAAAGGAATACAACGAATGGTTGCTTTTGTTTCATTTTTAATTTTCTCTTCAGTTTCGGCAGTTCCATCCCAATGAGCTAAGAAAAATCCAGTTTTAGTTTCCAACAACTCTTTGAATTCATCGTAAGAATCAACCTTAGTTGTTTTCTCAGTTCTAAAATCAAGTGCTTTCTGGAAAATACTATTCTGAATTTCTTCAAGAAGATTTTCTATCATATCCTCAACACCTTCAACAGCTACAGTTTCTTTAGTCAAAACATCTCGACGAGCTAATTCAACAGTACCGTTCTCAAGATCGCGAGCTCCCATAGCTAAACGCAATGGTACACCTTTTAATTCGTACTGAGCAAATTTCCATCCTGGCTTACGGTTATCACTATCATCAAACTTAACAGAAATACCTTTAGCTTTAAGCTTTGCAACAAGAGGATCAATTACCTCTGCAAGCTTTGTCAACTCTTCTTCCTTACGATATATAGGTACTATCACAACCTGAATTGGAGCCAATTTAGGAGGTAACACCAAACCATGATCATCAGAATGAGCCATTACTAAAGCGCCCATCAAACGAGTAGATACACCCCAAGATGTTGCCCAAACAAAATCTTCTTTTCCTTCTTTATTTGTAAACTTAACGTCAAATGCTTTAGCAAAATTCTGACCTAAGAAATGAGATGTTCCAGCCTGAAGAGCTTTTCCATCCTGCATTAAAGCTTCAATACAATAAGTATCTTTTGCACCTGCAAAACGTTCTGACTCGGTTTTACTTCCTATTAAAACAGGAACAGCCATCCAATTCTGAACAAAATCGGCATAAATATTAATCATTTGCTCCGTTTCAACCAAAGCTTCTTGTTCTGTTGCATGAGCAGTATGACCTTCTTGCCATAGGAATTCAGCAGTACGAAGGAATAAGCGTGTGCGCATTTCCCAACGCATTACATTGGCCCACTGGTTCACTAAAATAGGCAAATCTCTATATGATTGAATCCAGTTCTTATAGGTACTCCAAATAATTGTCTCCGATGTTGGACGAATAATTAATTCTTCTTCCAAACGTGCATCAGGATCAACAATAACGCCTTTACCATTGGGATCGTTCATTAAACGATAATGCGTTACAACTGCACATTCTTTTGCGAATCCTTCTACGTGATCAGCTTCCTTACTTAGAAATGACTTGGGAATTAATAGAGGGAAATAAGCATTCTCATGTCCTGTTTCTTTAAACTTTCCATCAAGTACTGCTTGCATTTTCTCCCAAATAGCATAGCCATATGGTTTAATCACCATACAACCTCGAACCGCAGAATTTTCTGCTAGATCTGCCTTAATTACTAAGTCGTTATACCATTGCGAATAATTTTCGCTTCTACTGGTTAAAACTTTTGCCATTTTATATTGTTTTGGTATAATATTTGCTATCTAACAATTACTTAAAAGTTCTGAATAAATCTTTTTACTGATTTCAGAAATAAGACTTAAGGCTTTTAAATTTTGGCTACAAAAGTATAAAATATTATTTGATAATCATTATTGAGGATAGACATGAAACTTACTAGGTTGAATAATTTTCAATCAAAATAAATAATATCTAGCCTAAACCTATAAAATCATATCCAGATGAGAAATTACTACAAATTATTAATCGTTCCCTTGCTAATAGCAACGGCTTGTTCTCCATCTTATGTGGGAACAACAGCATTTCAGGATGACATCTATTACGTTCCTGGAGAAGAATCTTTAATCGATAAGGAAATGGCAGTCTATACGACCAAGCCAGAAACAAAAGAGCCTGTAATCAAACAGAAAACAAAATCTGCTACCAAAGCAACTTTTAGTGATGATAGAGATTTTAAACAAATTCAAGAGCAATATCGTGAGATGCTTGCTAGTGATACAATTGAAACAATCGATACAACTTACTATAATGATGAACAAGGGTATTTCATTGGAGAATTTAATGGTACCGATTCAGACCTTGAAGAAATTGAAAGATTAAGACAATGGTATCCACAAGGATTTGGCTACTACGATAACAGTGGTTACAACCTAGCTATGTGGTTAGCTGGCGATCCTGATTGGAATGTTTATATCGACGGAGATAAAGTTTGGTGGACACCAACTTGGACAAACTTCAATTATTACAATTCATTCAGATTCTCATCTGTTCGTTACGGTAGACATTTTGCCTATAATTATCCTTACTATGGATCAAGCTTTGGGTTTGGTTTTGGAATAGGACATGGCTTCTATGATGATTTCTACTGGGGTGGCAGTTTTGGATGGGGATATCCGTACAATAACTACTATTCTCATTACGGTTATGGCCACCCATACTATGGACACAACCATCACAATTATTATGGACATGCTAAGCAATCTAGAAATTATTATGGACGTAGAACAACTATGGGATCTAAAGCAGGAACCAGTAGAGCATACACCAATAGAAGTGCAATAAACAAAACTAGAGGAACAACAAGTCGTGTTAATCGTTCTGCTGGCTATAAATCTGGAACAACTAATCGCATTAATCGTTCTGCTGGCTATACTAAATCAGGAACAACAACTCGTCGTTCGGCAGCTACAGTGAAAGATGCTGTTAGAAGAAGTACTGCAGCACAGCGATATGGAAATAGAAACAGTAGAAGTTCTTATAGCAATAGAGCGGGAACAACAACTAGAAGAGTAAATACTACTGGAACGGCTAGACGTTCGAACTATAAAGGAACAACGACGCGTTACGGAACACAAAATCGTTCAACTTATAGAGGAACTAGAAGCGGAACTACAGTAAAACGTAGACCTAGCAACTATACTAAACCTCGTAGCAACTCACGTCCATCCTATAATAAATCAGGAACTAGACGTTCAACAAATATAAGAAGTACAGGTACTAGATCATCAAAGTACAGTAAGGTTAGAAGTACTCCAACATATAGAAAGAGTTCAACAAGAAGCTCTAGAAGTTCTTCAAGCTCATACAGACCTTCAAGATCATCTTCATCACGTTCTTCAAGCTCGTATAGACCTTCAAGATCATCTTCATCACGTTCATCTGGAACTATTCGCTCTTCAGGATCTTCATCAAGATCATCGAGTGGTAGTAGACGTTCAAGCGGAGGTACTACTAGACGAAGATAAATTGTTACTTAATTCTGGATATTGATTAACACTATTTTCTTAACCTACTATAAATACACATGACTATGAAAAGATATATCACATTATTATTCCTTACAATATTCACAGGAATAGTATACGCACAAACCGCAGATGACGCTCTTCGTTACTCTCAGCAACATTATACTGGAACAGCACGTTCGATGGCTATGGGTGGAGCATTTGGAGCACTTGGGGGAGATTTCTCAAGTATAGGAATCAATCCAGCTGGACTTGGCGTCTATCAAAGCTCAGAGTTCACATTTACACCAACAATGGAAATGAGAAAGAGCACTAGCGGTAATTTAGATGATGAAAAATTCACTTTTGGTATTAGCAACATTGGTTATGTCGGTACAATTAGGCCAAGAATGAAGTCTAATGGTGGCTGGCAAAATTTCAACTTTGGTATTGGTTATAATCGCCTTAATAATTTCAGGAAATCATCTCTTTCGAAAGTAGATAACTCACCTTCTTCAATGCTCGATATTTTTAAAGCTAATGCAGATGGATTCTCAAAAAATCAATTGAAAGCTAAATATCCTACAGTAGAATATCTAGCATATGAAACATATCTTTTGAACCCTAGTGATGATGATCCTACAATTTATGAATTGCCTATACCACCTACTGAACGGTTGAATCAACGCAAATCTATTGAGGAAAAAGGACATATGAGTGAATTCAATATAGCATTTGGAGCCAACTATGCTCACAAATTTTATATAGGCGCTTCTCTTGGAATTCAAAATATATCATACAAATCAACAGCTCGTTTTACAGAAAGCTCTTTCAGCAATTCCGATTTTAATAATTATTATCTTGAAGAGTATGTCAAAACATCAGGCATTGGAGCTAATTTTAAGATCGGTATGATTTACAAACCAAACCAAAACATCCGACTAGGAGCTTCGTTACACACACCAACATTCTTCTCAATGGAAGATGAGTTTCAAAACGAAATAGCTTCACATTTTAAGACTGCAATAGATGGTCATTCAAATTATAAAGCCGAATCCTTATTATCCACATATGAATACAACTATCGTACACCAATGAAAGCTACTTTAAGTGGTGCTGTTGTTCTTGCAAAAAAAATGATTATTAGCGTGGATTATGAGTTTGTAGATTACTCAAATGCTAAATTTAAAGATAACGATTATCCCGATGAATTTACAACAACCAATGATATCATTAAATCATCATACGAAAGTGTGGGTAATTTAAGAGCTGGTTTAGAATACCGAGTATCATCGGCACTTAGCTTACGTGGTGGGTTTGCAAACTTTGGAAACCCATACAAAGCAAGCTCAATAGATGAATCGTACAATATTTACTCTACAGGTTTCGGAATTCGTCAAGGTAATTTCTTTTTTGATGCAGCTTATAGTTATTCAGATAGAGATGAATCATACTTGTACTATGATGCAGATTTTGGAAATGGAAATACAATTACTTCGGATCTTGTAAAGCTTGAAGATAAGAATCACCAAATGAGATTAACTTTCGGATTCAAATTTTAATTAGAACAGAATTTCATGTAACAAAAAAAGCTCCCAATGGGAGCTTTTTTTATTCTATATCTAAACTAGATTTATCTAATCATACCTGCAGCAACAGTTTCATTAGTTGCTTCATCAATTAAAATAAAACTACCTGTATTACGGTTTTTCTTATATGAATCGAAGAATAAAGGCTTCGCTGTTTTCAATTTCAAACATGCGATATCATTTAAACCAATAGTTTTATCGTCTGTCATTTCTTCCAAGGTATTTACATCAACCTTGAAATTCACATTACGAACTATACAACGCGTTTCGTTTGAAGTGTGCTTAATGGTATACTTTCCTCCTGCTATCATCGTACGCTCATTCATCCAACAAACCATAGCATCAAATTCTTGCTCCATATGAGGAACATTATCAGCAGCTACAATCATGTCTCCACGCGATGTGTCAATCTCATCACTTAATCTTAAAGTTACAGATTGAGGCGTAAAAGCTATATCTAACTCACCATTTAGAGTATCGATCGCTTTAATTGTAGTTTCCTTCCCTGAAGGCAATACCTTAACCTTATCTCCTGGTTTAAAAACACCACTAGCCACACGACCAGCGAATCCACGATAATCATGATACTCATCGCTCTGAGGACGAATAACATATTGCACAGGGAAACGAGCATCTTCATGATTTCTATCATCAAGAATTTCAATATTTTCCAATAGATTCAATAAAGTCTCACCCTTATACCAATCCATGTTTTCAGAAGCATCTACCACATTGTCTCCAAATTTAGCTGAAATAGGAATAAATCGAACATCTTTAATATTCAATTTATCAGCAACTTTCTGATATTCGTTTTTAATACTTTCGTATGTCTCTTCAGCGTAACTCATTAAGTCCATCTTATTGATACAAACAATAAGGTGAGGAATTTGCAATAAGTTAGCAATATATGAATGACGTAAAGTTTGCTCAATTACACCATGACGCGCATCAACCAAAATAAGAGCACAGTTAGCTGTAGAAGCTCCTGTAACCATATTTCGTGTATACTGAATATGACCTGGTGTATCAGCAATAATAAACTTACGTTTTGGAGTTGCAAAATAACGGTAAGCTACATCAATAGTAATTCCCTGCTCACGCTCAGCTCTTAAACCATCGGTAAGTAAAGCAAGATCCACCTCAGTATCACCGCGCTTCTTACTAGAAATCTCAATAGCCTCCATTTGATCTTCAAAAATGGCTTTACTATCGTATAACAAACGACCAATTAGGGTACTTTTACCGTCATCGACACTACCGGCAGTAGTGAAACGTAAAAGCTCCATATCTAAATATCCTGATGTTTTATCTGACATATCTTTTCTTTAATGATAATTGTTTAATGATTAATGATCAGAAATCATTTAGCATTAAACACTAATAATTAATAATTGATAGTTAATAATTATTTTAAAAGTACCCTTCTTTTTTACGATCTTCCATTGCAGCTTCCGAACGTTTATCATCATGACGTGTGCCACGCTCTGTAGTTCTTGTAGCAGCTACTTCTTCAATAATATCTTCAAGAGTATTTGCTTCTGACTCAATAGCACCTGTACAAGTCGCATCACCAATAGTTCTAAAACGAACGATTCTTTTTTCTATTTTTTCAGTATCGCGCATAGGAATAAAATCAGAAGCTGATAACAAATTACCATGACGTAAGAAAACATCGCGCTCATGAGAGAAGTAGATATTAGGAATATCGATATTTTCTAGATAAATATATTGCCACACATCCATCTCAGTCCAGTTCGAAATAGGAAAAACTCTGAAGTGCTCACCCATATTCTTTTTACCATTGAAAAGGTTCCAAAGTTCAGGTCTCTGATTTTTAGGATCCCATTGTCCAAACTCATCACGATGAGAGAAAAAACGCTCTTTTGCTCTGGCTTTCTCTTCGTCACGACGACCACCCCCCATAGCACAATCTACTTGCAATTCTTCAAGTCCATCAAGTAGGGTTACAGTTTGAAGTTTATTTCTACTTGCATCAAAACCTGTTTCCTCAATAGCTTTCCCTTGATCTATAGAATCTTGAACGTAACGTATAATAATACGAGTACCTGTCTCTTTCATCAATCTATCACGAAATTCGATCGTCTCTGGGAAATTGTGGCCTGTATCAACATGCATTAAAGCAAAAGGAACCTTTGCAGGTGCAAAAGCTTTTCTTGCTAAATGAAACATGATAATAGAATCCTTTCCTCCCGAAAATAACATTACAGGATTCTCGAATTGAGCTGCAACTTCACGAATCACATAAATCGATTCAGCTTCCAGTTCTCTTAAGTGATTTATATTGTATTCATTCATTCGAAAAAATTTATTTACTCTTCTGTGACCAAACACGATCAGCAGTATATTGTTTTTTAATTATTCTAAAATTAAGTCTGTGTTATATCTGATAAAATTTTATTTACCAAACAATTCACAGATTCTTCGATCGACATTTCAGCCGTTTTAATTTCTAAAAAAGCATTTTCAGGAGCTTCAAATGGTGCATCTAAACCCGTAAAGTTTTTAATTTCACCTTTACGAGCTTTTTTATACAAACCTTTCACATCTCTTTTCTCACATTCCGCATACGATGCATTCACATAAATTTCTCTAAAATCAGATTCACCAATTATCTCCTTTGCTTGTTCTCTAATTCCCAAAGTTGGACTCACAAAGCAATTAATAGTTATGATTCCACAATTAATAAATAGCTTTGAAACTTCAGCAATTCGTCTGATATTCTCAGTTCTATCTTCTTCCGAAAAACCAAGATTTTTATTAATGCCCGTGCGAATATTATCTCCATCAAGAATTTGAGTTAAAAATCCTCTTTTCTGAAGTTCTTTTTCTAATCCAATTGCAATTGTAGTTTTTCCAGATCCTGAAAGTCCAGTCATCCAAATAACTCGAGCCTTTTGATTTAAAGATATCTCCTTCTCATTTCTACCGATAATTCGGTCGAAAACTGGGTGTATATTCGTTGTTTTGGTGGTCATTAATTTATTTTACATGAACCTAATCAATTCTTTTATAGCTAAATACTCCATAAAACAATCGCTTTTTCATACGATTATTATCAATACACTCAATAGGATATAATCAAGAATTCCCTATCTATTAATAATGGACAATTTAACAATGATTTTCAAGTTGAGTCCTCCCAAAAAATCAGACACAAATGTACAATTTCTAAGATGATTATAAAAATTTTATAACAGGAATACACAAGCTAGATACTAGAGTAAAACCATAAGTTTGAATCCATGATCTAAAATGAAATATTTAAATTCATAAAAACTAAATTATAAGAATAAAAAAAGCTTCCCGAATGAGGAAGCTTTTAAAATTGTAAGTTAAATGATAAGACTATTTACAATCACATTTTTCATTAAAACTTTTGTTATATTGCTGCATAGCTCTGTAACTCATTCCCATGTTTGAAAATCCTCCATCATGGAATAAATTCTGCATAGTGACTTTTCTAGTTAAATCTGAGAAAAGAGTAATACAGTAGTTAGCACATTCTTGAGCATCTGCGTTTCCTAGAGGAGACATACGCTCAGAGAAATCGATAAGTTTATCAAAACCTTTAACACCACTACCAGCAGTTGTCATTGTTGGCGACTGAGAGACAGTATTCACACGAACTCTTTTTTCGCGACCATAAATGTAACCGAAACTACGTGCTATAGATTCCAACATTGCTTTTGCATCAGCCATATCGTTATATTCATACATAGTTCTTTGTGCCGCAGCGTATGTCAATGCAACAATAGATCCCCATTCTGCAACAATATCCATTTCCTTAGCCTTCTGAATCACTTTGTGAAAAGAGATAGCTGAAACATCTAGAGTTTTCTTAAGGTATTCGTAGTTCAACTCATCGTATGAATTTCCTTTACGAACATTTGGCGACATACCAATAGAATGAAGAATAAAGTCTACAGGACCACCAAAATGCTCCATTGATTTTGTATAAAGTTCCTCTAAATCTCCTGGATTGGTTGCATCAGCTGCAATTACTGGCGCATTACATTTTTTTGCAAGCTCATCGATATTTCCCATACGAATGGAAACGAGCGTATTGGTTAAAATAATCTCAGCTCCTTCAGCAACTGCCAATTCTGCAACTTTCCATGCAATTGACATTTCGTTTAAGGCACCAAAAATGATTCCTTTTTTTCCTTTTAATAAATTATAAGACATAATTTGAATTTTTCAATTTTATCAGATACAAATTTAACCAATATTATTTAGATTAAATCAACAAAAGAACACTTATTAAGACTGAATAAATTCTCTAATGTAAAATAAGAAAACCTATCTATTTTGCTAACAGGACTTTAGCGTTTTCCATTGCTGCTTGAGTCATATCTGATCCACTAAGCATCTTGGCCAACTCCTCTATTCGACTCTCCTTATCTAAAAGAACGATATTAGAGTAGGTTTCTAACTCATCATCAGCTTTATAAACCTTATAATGATAACTTCCTTTACTTGCAATCTGAGGTAAGTGAGTAATGCTTATTACCTGAATATTTTCAGCCATTCTTCTCATAACAATTCCCATCTTATCAGCAATTTCTCCAGAGACACCTGTGTCTATTTCATCAAAAACAATAGATGGCAAAGCTGTAGAAGCTGAGATTAATGACTTAATGCTCAACATTAAACGAGAAACTTCTCCTCCAGAAGCAACTTTTGAGATCTCCTCAAGCTGTCCATTTTTATTTGCAGAGAATAGAATTCTAATTAAATCTTGTCCTAAATACAGATATTCTTCAGTAATAGTTTGTTCAAAATTAATATTAGCGTGAGGCATGCCTAATTGAATCAACTGAGACTCCAAAGATTTTTCAATTTCAGGAATCACAGACCTCCTACTTTTACTAAGCTTTCCAGAGGCTTTAGCCAATTTTGATTCCTGCTTTTGCAATTGCAATTTTAATTCTTCAATTCTGTCATCACTCGAAGAAATCTTCTGCACCTTGTCATCCAAATCTTCCCTTATCCTAATCAACCCCTCAACAGAATCAACACGGTGCTTCTGCTGAAGACCATAAATAGCATCAAGTTTCTCATTCAGAAAATTAATTTTCGAAGGATCAAACTCCATTGCCTCATAACTTCTTTCAAGTTCAGAAGCTAAATCTTGCAACTCTATACATGAACTATCAAATCTCTTATAAAACTCCTCCCCCTCTGCAAACACATCCTTTACTTGACTGATAGAGGTGCGCGCCTCTTTCAATAAAGATATAATTGCAACATCACCTTCGTTAAGCAAATTTGAGGCTTTAAATAAATTCGTCTTTATTTCCTCGGCATGATTAAGTGTTTTTAATTCCGACTCCATCTCAACCTGTTCACCTTCGATTAAATTGGCATCAAGTAATTGCTGTAATTGAAACTGATAATAATCCAAATCAGATTTTTCTTTACGTGCAATTTCTTCTTGGTTTTTCAGGTCTCTTTTAATATTCTGATACGCTTCAAATTGAACTTGATAATCTTCTAGTAAAGAAGAATGTTGTGCATAAGTATCAACAATTCCCATTTGATATTCAGGATCGCCTAGTGACAAATTCTGATTCTGAGAATGAATATCAATCAATTTACATCCAAGCTCCTTTAAGAGTTTAATATTTACAGGCGAATCATTTACAAATGCACGTGTTTTTCCATTAGGCAATATCTCGCGTCGCAAGATTGTTTCCTCTTCGTATTCCATTTCTGCATCTGTAAAGAACTTTTGCAAATGATACTTCGTAATATTGAAGTTAGCCTCTATCACACATCTTCGATCTTTATCTTTAAGAATGTTCGTATCTGGTCGTTGACCTAAAACTAAGCCTAATGCACCCAACAGTATAGATTTCCCTGAACCCGTTTCTCCAGTTATTATAGAAAAACCGTTTTTAAAATCAATCTCTATTTGATTGATTAAGGTATAATTTTGTATAGCTAAGGATTGAAGCATATTATATTTAGAATAGAAGTTTAACCGTAATTATGAAATCTACAGAATGCTTACTTAAGTATCTTCTTATACTTATTCAAATTGGCCGGATCGATATCACTTAAA
Organism: Marinifilaceae bacterium; assembly: GCA_016744515.1. Lineage (GTDB taxonomy): Bacteria > Bacteroidota > Bacteroidia > Bacteroidales > Marinifilaceae > Ancylomarina. Next base: position 17,211 of record JADGEF010000071.1, read on the forward strand.
ATATTATAGGCACGTTTTTTTTCATCGTTAAACGATTCTGTAAAAATCTTAACCAATTCATCGGCTTTAGCATCAAAAAATATTTGAAGAATAAAAGAACCAGGTTTAGCGCGATGGGCTTTCTGTAATAGTCTTAAAGATTCAGCAATCTCAGAACGACCTTCGGTTAATTTATCAGACATTTTATCCAATCCTAATCTGTGATAACGATAAATACACTCACGAACAGGACGGTAAGAGTTATTCAAAATATTCTCAACCAACCAGTACCTATTGCTCTTACTTTCAAAAGATTTCCATCCTGGGTACCTAGAATTTTGCATCTTATTCACAATAGCTTCTGCCTTTGTAAAATAAGGTGTTCCACCTTCCATGGCAAACGAATCGTAATCGAGACCAACAATAATATTGGCATAATAAGCTAAAAGAGCCGTTAAACTTGTTGGGGTATTAGATTCATTATAATCCAAAGCTTGATATTCAGCATACTTAAACTGAATATTATTATCTTTAAAATTCAATAAAACCGTATTAAAGGATGAATTAAAAACAGGACGACGTACTTGAATCTGCATTGTGCCTTTAAATTCATCAGATGATATTTGGTTTGTCAAATTTATCATGATATTACACTCAATCTTTTCATCCTGATCGTAAATATGATTTGTCCAACTTCTATTATTTACAAATTCATAAATAGCCGTTTGCATCGTTCTAAATACTTGCTTATTGGTTCCCTGAATTTGCTGACTCACAACTTGAATATTACATCGAAGTTCTTGTGAATGCACACTCGGTGCTGAGAGTATAACAATAAGTAAAAAAAATAATTTACGCATATCTGAATTTTCAAAAATTAAGACTAAAGTTAATCAAAACAAATGAGCAGTCAAGCCTAATAAACTAACTAAAGAAATATTCAATTATTGTTTAAAAGATAAATGACTTATTAATAATTCTGATTCAAAATTATCACATCAATAATATCTTTTGCGACTTGCATTTTTGGTTTCAATTCAAACTTTTTGATTTGACCATCACGAGTGAAGATTGTGATTTTATTAGTGTCATGCTGAAAGCCTGCTCCTGAATCATTCAATGAATTTAAAACAATTAGATCTAGATTTTTTTTCTCTAGTTTCAGTTGAGCATTCTGTTCTTCATCATTAGTCTCGAGAGCAAATCCAACTAAAAATTGTTTTTCAGTCTTAATCTGCCCTAGTGAAGCAGCAATATCTTGTGTAGGCGTTAATTCAATTGTATAATTCGATTTCTCACGCTTCACTTTAGTATCAACAGGATTTAAAGGAGTAAAATCGGCAACGGCAGCAGTCATTATAGCACCGTCGTTATTTGGAAAATGATCAAATGAGGCGTCGTACATTTCTTGTGCAGAAACAACATCAATTCTATTTATATTGGGATGATTAGTTTGACATGCAGATGGTCCTGATATAAGAGTGACTAGAGCACCTTCTTCGGCTAACTTTTCAGCAATTGAAAAACCCATTTTTCCTGAGGAGAAATTACCAATAAAACGAACAGGGTCAATCTTTTCATAAGTCGGCCCTGTTGTTACCATGACCTTTTTGTCAATTAGTCTTTTTTTTTTGATGCGAAAAACTCTTTCAGCTTCGCTACAATTATTTCAGGATCTTCCATACGACCTTTTCCATATAAACCACTAGCAAGCTCACCACTTGATGGTTCTATAAAACTATCGCCATAAGATTTAAGAATATCCATATTACGAAGTGTAGCAGGATGCTTAAACATATCTAAGTCCATTGCTGGAGTATGAACAACAGGACATTTTGCTGACAAATAAGTTGTCAATAATAAATTATCACAGATACCATGAGCCATCTTAGCCATTGTATTGGCCGTAGTTGGAGCAACTAATAATACATCTGCCCATAAACCCAAATCTACATGACTATTCCATTGACCATCATCATGCTTAAAAAAATCACTTAAAACAGTGTTTTTCGAAAGTGTAGCCATTGTTACTGGAGAAATAAACTCTTTAGCCAATGGTGTCATTATAACTTTAACTTCAGCCCCCTCTTTTACAAATAAACGTACCAAAGTAGCAGCCTTGTATGCAGCAATGCTTGCTGTAATCCCTAGTATTATCCTCTTGTCTTTTAACATCGATTGTAAAACTAAAAAAGTTCCCTGTTTCGAGGGAACTTAAATATTAAAGCAAAATTTTACTTATTTGTTTTTATTTCATTAGCAGGATTCCTATAGTATACGTCACCATTAATGAATTCTTCAACCGCAATTAAAGTTGGTTTTGGTAAACGCTCATAATACTTTGAAATCTCAATCTGCTCACGGTTCTCGAAAACTTCCTCCAAATTATCGGTAAAAGATGCGAATTCTTGAAGTTTCTTATTCAGTTCTATTTTAAGCTCTACAGCAATCTGATTAGAACGCTTTGCCATAATCATCACTGATTCGTAAGCATTTCCTACTTCTCTGCTCAACTCTGTAACGTTACGTGTAATAGTTGAACCTGCTGCATTCGTTTTTTTGTAATCCATACTGTCAAAGAATTATTATCTATTGGTTTATTTTTAGTTCAGCTTGCAAAAATACAAATTTTTAATAGTTTTCATCTAATTTATAACTAATTATCTTCTTTTGCAGATTTATCTTTTCCAAAATAAGCTTCAATCTCATTGATCATACGTTCAGTATCCTTCTGAAACTTACTTTTTGGATACTCATCAACAAAGGCAAAATATTCTTCTTTTGCCAAATTATATCGCTCATTTTGCTTTTCATCAACCGACTTCTCAGCATACTTGTAGCGAGATTCCAAAAGCATAAACATCAATTCCTCACGGTAAGATGAACCTGGATAATCATTTATTGCATTTTCTAGCGCAATAATTGCTGAAGGGTAATGTGTTCTATCAAAATAGTTACGAGCACTTAAGTAAGATTTATAAACCAATTTATCTTGCAATTCATCAATCAACTTATTTCCTTCCTCAATTCGAGATGAATTTGGATAACGATTGATATATAATTGTAGCGCATCGATGGCATCTTGAGTTGATGTTTGATCCAAACGAGGTTTTGGAGAATCTTTATAATAACAGTAAGCACTCATGTACAAACACTCTTCAGCATACGGGCTATCTGGAAAATTCTTAATGAAGTTACGGAAATAGTATCCACCTGTGATATAATCACCCATTCCATAATTACAATAGGCCATATAATAAGCCACCGTTTCGGCTTTACTCGTTCCTCGAAAAACAGGTGTAAGTACTTCGAAAAGCGTTGCTGCTTTTACATATTGCTCTTCGTTATAATATACAATTGCTTTCTTGTATTTTAGAGTAGTATCGTTACTCTTCAGAAGTTTTTGATATTCGCTACATCCAGCTAAAAGCGTAGAAAGAAGCACGATCAACAAAAGGAATTTTTTCATAAGTATATGGGACTCTACAATTTTTGTATCATGCAAAGATAGAATTTTCCACCAATTTTGAACATTACATGCTACCATATTGTTGCATTTAGATTTTTTTAACAAGACAATCAAGCAGATAGCCATGATCAG
>JADGEF010000072.1 GCA_016744515.1 Marinifilaceae bacterium
ATTTTGAATAGTTATACTCCTCTGCCAATTATTCTTGAGTCCAATATGCTTTTCTCTGAAAAAAATCTGGTTAAAATGACCATCAATACGATGATCATTCCTTTTAGTTTGCAAACGCTTCTTTGGAAAAACGTTTTGCAATAACCTGCCAATCGAATTCTTCCGCTATCATTCGTTGTGCATTATCAGTCATAACAGAAATACTGCCAGATTTTTTACGTAATTCTAACTTTACCATCGCATTTGCGATAAACTCCGGAGAATTATCTCTTAAACCAAACCCCGCATTGTAATCAACTACATAATCAAATAAATTGGTTGCCTTACTCACAACACAAGGCACACCTAAAGCCGAAGCTTCCAATACTGCACCTGGCATACCTTCATTTCTCGAAGGATGGAAAAATGCAGTCAGATCTCGGAGAGAAGCCTTCTTCTCGTCACCATATTTTGCTCCCACAAAAACAACCTGGTCAGTTAAATTTAACTTTTCGACTATTTTTCTCATCTTATCCTCCTCTCCTCCAGAACCAATCAATTTGAGTTGACCTGAGCCACTATATTTAAATTTATACAATTGGAATCCCTTTAATAAAAGATCTAAACCTTTTGTATAAATCGTAAATCGACCCATAAAACCAAAATTGATTTCTGAAGATTTTAATCTATTTTCAAGAACAGATGTTTGTTCCAAAACTTGACCATTAGGAATCAATATTCGTTTTGCTTCCAAGTGTAAAGCATCCATAGAATCAGCTTCACTTTGTCCAATAATATGAACATACTTCGCTTTTTTTAGTAAGCCTTTTTCAAAAAGATGTAAATAGATTTTTTTAAGGAAATAACTTTTACGAAGAGCAAGCAGATTGTAAGAACCGTGAGGCGTAAAAATATAAGCCTTTTGTCTTAGATTTAGGCTTTGACTTAAGGCATACATTTCGGGTAAGAAGCCACCATGAAGATGAAAGCTTGTGGTCTGCTCAGAACTATTTATTGCTTCAATCAAATAAGGATCAAGCTTAAACGAATTTCTTTGTTTTTTGAAGAGCCTTAAATGAAAATTTCGCAAATAATTAGATGAACTTTGGGAATCTTTGGTAATGCCCCAAACTTCTACAGTTTCACCAATTTCACATTGTGCATTTGCAAGCTGATAAACAACCTTGTTTACCCCATTCATGCGATTTGGATTCGCTTTTCCTAATATTATATGTACAATTGTTTTCATAGCGTTAATTTTTATAGATCGATCTTATTTTAGGCTCTTAATAGAGCTTGTTTCCCCGATTTAAAAACAGAGTAAACCAAATAGAAAATCATAATAAACTGACTCATTATTAAACCGAACAATAGACCATTCATTTGGAAGGTTTCGATTAAGGGATAAGCAAATAAAAAACCAAACAAGGCCGATAATGCTGTTGCAACAAATAGCGATTTTGTTTTTTCAAAAGTTCGTAAGGCAAATCGTAAAGGCATCGAAATACAAACCAAGAGATTAATTATGGCAAACCAAACTAGAACATAGGCATAACTCATATAATCAGCTCCATACAAGTTTAGAATTAACCAACTTGAGAAAACGACGATAGTCACGCCTAGTCCAAAACAAAGCAAGAGACTTTTTATCGTCATTTGCTTTAAATAATCGTATAAGGCAATTCGCCCTTTTTTCTGAAATAGATTTGCAGAAACAATAGGCACATGATTTTCAATTGCTAGAAAAACGACATTCATTATTCCATGCAAATTCTGTCCCATTTTAACTGCACCTATAGCTACAGGACCAAGAATTACACCAGAAGCAATAATGAAAAAATTACCTGATGAATACGTTAGAATCGCACGAGCTAGTAACCACTTCGAAAACATCCAATGCTTAGTTAATGTTTCCTTAATTACCGCAAATCGAAAACTAAATTTTCGAACCTTTGAAAAGCCATATATAACTGATATCAGCATGGTAAAGCATATCGTCTTTATGCAGTTCTCCAGACTAAACTCATCTAATAAATACAATAGGCTTAGTAAAACTATTTGAAAGGCATAGGCGATTATATCCATTAGAATCAAGTTTTTAAAACAGCCTTGAAACAAAAACAAGCGTCTTAAAAAATCTTGAAGGAGTATTAATATGACTGTAATAGCAATTATCCCACTTAGTTCTTGAATTTTAGGACTGATACTAATTGGAATAAACGTTAATGCAAGGAAACAAATCAATGAAAAAAACAGAGTAGAAGTAGCTTGTATAACTAGAAGGCTGTTTAAATAATTTGGTCTGGAATCAGATGAATAAGTTGGTCCAAGTGAATACAAGGGCATCACAAAAAAAGCCTGCTGTAATCCCAAACAGAACAAAAAGATTAGGATAATGAAACCATAAACGCCAAACTGTTCGATACCTAAGAAGCGAGCTATCAGAATACCGATAACAAAGTTAGATCCACTAACTATCCCTTGATCAAATAAGACAAGTAGTTTATCTTCCTTCCCTCCTAGTATTTTTTGTAGAAAAAACATCATAAATAGATTTTTAAATAGTGTCTTATCTTATCCAATAAATTTCCTTTATTGTATTCGTAGGAATATCTACTTCCTGTATAGTATCCTGAGAAATTAGTTGCAGGATGCACCCCATTTAATAAAAGGTGAATGTTTTTCCAGCCATACTCTTCGGCTAATATTTCGGCTTGCTGAGCATATTTAATCCCAGTAAATTTAGCTCTATACAAATAGATAACATGATCAACCAAAGTATATAACAGTAAGGATTCAGAACCTAGTACAGTTGCTGCAGAATCAAAAATCAAAATATCATAACTCAACTTTAATTGCTTTATTAAGGCATTTATTGTCTCCCTGTCTAACATCGATAAATCAGATGAATTAGGTAAAATATCAATCCCATTTTCGCCTTTTACAATTGAAGCTTTACTTATAAGTCTACCTTCTTTTAAATCTTCTAGCCAGCTAGCTTTTTGCTTATTGCCGAATTCTTGATTAAAAGCATTAAAATCTAATAAACATACAGATTTCCCTTTGAGATGAAATGCTTGAGCTAAGTGCTGAGCGACGTATGATTTTCCTTCTCCTGGCAAAGATGAACCAATTAAAAAAGTACATCTCTTATCCAAATAATTTCTCACTTCGAATTCAGATGCCAAACCTGCAAATTTCGTAGAATCTATATGAATCCCTCTTTTAGGGTGAATTCTAGGAATCACACCAATAATTGGTAAGCTTGTTAATTTTTCAAGTTGGCCTCTAGAATTTATCTTACCACTCAAGAATTCTCTGAGATAGATAAAAGCAAGAGAAAGCAGAATACCTAATAAACCTGAAACAAACAGAATCAATTTCTTATTGGGCGATATTGCTGTATAATTAGGAACACCATATTCAAGTACTTGGTGAAAAGAAATAGTCGCTGCTTTAACAATAGAAGCTTCCAAATGTTTCTGAGTTAGAAAATTATACATTTCCTGATTTAATCGAAATTCACGTTCAAGAATAATCATCTGTTTTTCATTCGCCGGCAATTGATCAAACTGATTATCGAGCTTATCTAAAAACAGCTTCAACTCATTTTTACGGGTTGACATATCTTGTTTAGTCTTCTTTATGCTTTCTTTCATATAAACAATCAAGTCTTCAATTTTTGCCTCTACAACTTTTACTTTCTCATTTTCAGCCGTATATTTTATTAACAACTCACGACGTTCTCCCTGAAAGGTTTTCATTTTTTTAATCAATTCAGTAAAAAGTAAATCGGCAAAAGCTACCTGAGGTGCCAGGTTTAGAAAATTAGGCTTACCCCTATTAATATATTGATTTAAGGAATCGAGAGCCGTTACTTGCATAACAATATTATTGTATTGTACACGTACTTGAGAAGCCTCACGCAAACCAGTCTCGGTTTGTTGGCGTATATTAACAATCTTATTTTTAGATCGATAAACTTCAAGTGCTCGCTCAGACTTTACCAGTTTCTCAGATACAAGATCCAAACGATCTTCAATAAAAGAGCCAGTCTTATCTGCAGCATCTGTTCGAATATCAATATAGTTCTCTATATAAGTTTTGGCTACAGTATTAACTACCTCAGAAGCCTTTTCAGCTACTTCCGATTTATATCCTATTCGAATTACAGCCACATCTTTATCAACTGCTTTCACAAATAGGTTCGACTTGATAAGCTCCATTTGCTTTTGCTTCGAGTTATAAATAAAGACATATTCCCCTCTCAATATACTTTGCTTCTTTCCATCAGAAAAAGGGAGTAATTTCAGTTTCAAGTTAAAAATACCTTCATCAATTTCCTGAGAAAACTGACCAGCAACCCAAATTAATGAACTCTGTAATGTGTAAGCTAGTTTGAATGAAGTTGAATCTTTAATAACAAGGATAAATTCCTTATCGAGATATTGTGAAGAAATGTGCTTGAACTCGAGCTCAAATGGTAAATCGGCGAAAAGCTCCGTTCTCTTAACACGTCCCTTGCGATAATAAGTTACGTTATAATTAAGTTGATCTACAACGCGTAAAATCAATTGTCCAGACTTTAATACTTCGACCTCAGCAGCAATTTTTTGAGGGGTGAAAAACACATCAAAATCTTTATACAGATTTGTACCCGAAAGCCCTGTAGATTTGTCATCAAGCCTTAATAAAGCAAAGCTCTGATACATAGGAACGGAATAAATGATCACCTTAGTTGCCAGCAAAATGGCGATAAGAGTTAATCCAATTATAATTGGAATCCCTTTTATAGAAGGTATCAATAATCGTTTTATATTATCAATCTCGTTCATAGCTATTTTAATACTGAAATGAATACTGCAAGACTTGAAATTACCCCAAAGAAAGGGAGCATTCTATTCGATTTTTTGTCAAAGGCCTTCCCATTTTTATTGGGAACGTAAACGACATCACCTGGACGAATAAGAATATTGCTTTGCTCATAGGTCTCCATCTGTGTGAGATCAATAATATATGCCTTAGCAAGTCCATCTTTCTCTCTAACTAATTTCACCTGACTGCGGTCTGCATAATAATCAAACCCTTCAGCCTTGGCTATAAGTTCGAGTAAAGGCACCTGATCCTCATCTAAAATCATCGATGAAGCTTGCTTAACAGCTCCCAAAAGAGAAACACGTTTGTTTAAGACTTTCACAACAATAATAGGCTTCTGAATAAATTTTGAATAACTCAGTTTTAAAGAATCGGTCAACTGGCCTGTTGTTAAATCAGCAACCGTGACCTGACCTATTTGAGGCAGAGCGACCTTGCCATCTCTATCAACCAGAACCCATTTTCCATAAACTTCATTTGAGTTGTAGATCCCAAATACGGATCCAACACTCAAATCGTCATGTCCCCAAATACTAATTGAAAGTTTATCCTCAGGTTTTATTTTATACTCGTAATTTCTGGATTCAGCAGAGAATAAATCCTCATTATCGGTTTCTACGCTTGAGCTTTGTATCAGATTTTGAATCTTACATGAACCCAAAATAAATGTTAAGCTGAAAATAAAAACGATCAAAAGTAGTTTTAAAGCTTTCATGATAGTATGAGTTTAGGATTAGAATAAGAGGTTTAAAATCGAGAAATTCTCTTTTAGTTTCGAGAAGAGATTCTTCTTCTTTGAATCCAAGTTCTTAATACGATTCATTGAGGAGATAATTCTTCTTTTCGCCTCATCGTTCTTCATGATATAATCGAGAGCTCCAAATTTTAATGAGTTGACTGCAATCTCAATTTTCTCTTGAGAACTGAGGAATACCACATGGATATCAGGATTAGTTGCTTTGATTTTTCTCAAAACATCTAAGCCATTCGTATTTTCTAAAAAATAATCCAGAAAAATAACATCAGGTGCCTGATAAAGATTATCCATGACTTTATTTTCAGTTTCGAAGGCACTTATACCCTTATAACCTGCATGATTTAAAATAGTCGTAATAAACTCACTATAAATAGGATCGTCATCGACTATGAAAAGCTTATAATTTTTATTAAATTTCATAATTATAATTTTTATGGTTCACCTTGAGTATATCCAAGACAATACCAAAACCCTATCTTGCTATAAACGAGCAAAATAACAAAATAGCAATACTTAGTTTCAGTTTCATTTTGAAACTTCAAAATCAAAATAAGAGTACTAAAGATAATTTTGAATTCATCCGAAATATAAAAGATCAACTGATTATGAAACAATTACACATATCTATAATAGAGGATAATGAATGGTACGCTGATCTTTTAGAATACCATTTACAACTAAATCCGGATTATACGGTTAGTAAATATGCAAGTGGAGATGACTTTTTAAAAAACCTATTCCCAAAACCAGATATCATCACATTAGACTATTCGTTGCCTGATATCAAATGTGAAACCTTGATTAATAAGATTAAAGAACATGATGCTGAAATTCCCATTATCATTATCTCTGGGCAAGAAGATATTAATACGGCTATTAATCTTTTGAAAAAAGGAGCTTACGATTATATCGTAAAAGACGAAGATGCCAAGGATAGACTTTGGAATACCATCAAAAATCTACGAGAAAGTCTACAACTCAGATCTGAAAATGAACAATTACGTGAAGAAATTGGAAAGAAATTTAATTTTAGTCAAGTGATTATTGGTAATAGCGAACCCATTAAAAAACTCTTCATTCTAATGGGAAAAACCATAGATTCTTCCATTTCTGTTTCAATAAGTGGTGAAACAGGTACAGGAAAAGAATTGGTAGCTAAAGCGATTCATTTTAATTCTGCCCGCAAAAAACATCCCTTTGTTGCCATTAATGTGGGTGCTATTCCCTCCGAATTAATTGAAAGTGAACTTTTCGGACATGAAAAAGGTGCATTTACAGGTGCTATTCAACAACGAATAGGGAAATTTGAAGAAGCCCACAAGGGCACCCTATTTTTAGATGAAATTGGTGAAATGGATGCCAATACTCAAACCAAGCTACTGAGGGTGCTACAGGAAAGAGAACTTATTCGCGTTGGAGGCAACAAAAAAGTAAGCATCGATGTTCGTATAGTCACAGCTACTCATAAAAACTTAACTGAAGAAGTTAAAAAAGGAAACTTCCGACAAGATCTTTATTACAGATTAATGGGTATTCCAGTTAAACTGCCTCCACTAAGAGAACGAAACAAAGATATTATCATTTTATCGCAACATTTTGCCAACGAGTTTACTAAAGAAAACAAGCGTAAAAAAGTAAATTTTAGTACAGAAGCAAAGCAAAAACTAATGGCTTATGCTTACCCTGGTAATGTTCGCGAGTTAAAAGCGGTGATTGAATTAGCCATTATCATGGCTGATGCTATTGAGATAAAGGATACAGATATTCACTTTGAAAGTTTCGACTCAGCGGCTAATTTCTTGTCCGAAGAAACTAGTCTTGAAAACTACACCATTAAAATCGTGAAACATTTCCTAAATAAGTACGATCAAAATGGGGTTACTGTTGCTCAAAAATTAGGTGTAGCCAAATCGACCATTTACCGCATGATTAAAAAACACAATCTTGTAGAATAGCATTCTCTTTATTTTATCAAGTTAATTTCCTATATATGATGGAGTTTCATTTTGAAACTCTATTTTTTAATCTGCAACTTGTCTTAATAATAACAAAACTGAAACCACCCTATTTACGGCACTTCACAGGAGATATTCTAATGGCATAAAACTTGATTAGATACAAACAGAAACTAAAAATTGTGTTTATGTATCTACAAGAAAGCCATATATCAGAAATCAAAACCTACATCAAAAGTCAAAATCAAGATAAATCGACTACATTCTTAATTTTATTGGCCGAAAAAACGGCACCAGATTTGAATAAACTCGTAGAAGAGCTAAATGCTATGAATATTTCGTTTGCTGGAGGCATATTTCCTAGTTTAATTTCAGGTGAAATACATCACGAAACTGGTGCTATTATCCAAAGTTTCTCGCATGTACAAAAGCCTGTAGTAATTAAAAATTTAAGACAGCCCTTAACTCAAATTAAAACAATATCAATTCCAAAAACAGACGATAAACTCACTCAACTCGTTCTTGTGGACGGTATAGCTAGTCATATTTCTAATTTTCTATTCGAGATGTATAACACCTTTGGCAATTCTATCAATTATTTAGGTTGTGGTGCTGGTTCAATTTCATTGGAGTCAAAACCCTGTCTTATCACAAACGAAGGTGTTTTTAAAGATGCTGCTCTTATTTGTCTACTTGACATGAAAAGTGAACTTGGTGTACGTCATGGTTGGAAAAATATTGAAGGTCCATTTATTGCTACCAAAACTGAAGGCAATACCATACATGAACTCAATTGGGAGCCTGCCTTCGACTTTTATAAAAAACTCATTCTAAATCATTCAGGCATAGAAATTGGGAAAAATCTTTTTCTAAACGTATCAAAATCGTATCCATTTGGTATTTACAAAGAAGAATCCGAATTTATTGTAAGAGATCCTATCATTGTTGATGGAACGAGTATTACCTGCATTGCAGAAGTTCCTGAAAATACCATTTTACACCTTCTTACTTCTGATAAAAAAGCCTTATTAGCCGCTGCAGGCGCAACATTTAAGACTAGTACACCAATAATTCACAAAGCTCACTCAGGACTTATTTTCGATTGTATCTCACGAGCTTTATTTTTAGATCAAGATTTAAAAAATGAATTATCAGCCGTTTATCAATCATTTCAGAAATATGCCCCTGGTGTCCAGCCTGAAGGCGCACTAAGTTTAGGTGAAATTGCACTTAATGGTCGAGGTAATCTGGAATTTTTCAATAAGACTCTTGTTACTGGAATTCTCCATTAGACACCTAATCATATTTATATGATGTATATCAACAGGAAAATATATAAACAATAAGATTTATTTATTAAATTTATAAGACCTGAAAATCAAAGTAGAATATAGAACCTACTATATACACCTTTAATTATGAGAGACAATCAAGATACTAAAAATGATATTATCCAAGATATCACTTTACTCTACGAGCTATCACTTTCTATCGGAAAATCCTTAGATATCAGAACAAATATCCTTAATTTTATTCGTGTTTTACAATCTCGAAAAAATCTAAACTACGTCTCTTTTTGGATAAAAGACCGCTATCTTAACTTTGACCGATCTCTTCCTAACAGTACCCTTATTGCTTCTATACCTAGCTACCTTGATCGTGAAAAAACAATCACTAATGAGCATAAAATCTATCAGCTTTTAAAAAAGTCTAATTATATCAAGTTGGATTCTGATGATGTTGATTTCAAAGAAATTAATACCGAAAAGAATATTGAGGAAGGTTGTTACACACTATTCAAATTGGGAAATATTGGTTTCCTAAAACTCTATCGTTCCAAAAATATCAATACAGATAATGATAAGAAACTAGAGCAAATCATAAAAAAACTCACCACCTCAATTGAAGGAAGTTTATTTCATGCCAAATCAGTTCATGAATCAAAAATAAGGCAGCAGACTGAAATTCAATTACGCGAAAAAAATTACCTATACAAAAAACTTGTTGAAGGATTAGATGAAGGTATGGTAATAGTAGATAAGCATTTCAAGATAAGTTATGCCAATCCACAATTTCTTGTAAAAACAGGTTACTCATTTGAAGAATTAGTTGGAAAAAATCCCATTGATATTTTCCATTATAAAAATGATCAAGAACGGATAGTCAAACAGAGAGAAAAACTAATAAAAGGTAAAAAAAATATTTTCGAAAGTAAATTTATAATAAAAGACGGTAGTTTCTTACAGGTGCATATAAGTAGTACGCCTTTATTCGATGATAATCAAAATTATTACGGTTCAGTCAATCTTTTTTTAGATATAACCGAAAGGAAGAAAATGGAAGAAAACCTCAAAGAAAGTGAGGAAAGAACCCGATTAATTATTGATTCCGCTCTTGATGGTGTTATCATCATAGACACACAAGGCATTGTAACTCATTGGAATGAGCAAGCCAAGGCGATTTTTGGATGGACTGAAAGTGAAGCTGTTGGTGAAAGTTTAAGTCAACTCATTATTCCTGAAAACTATAGAGATGCTCACGAAAGAGGAATTAAGCATTATCTAAAAACGGGACAAGGCTCTATTCTAAATCAAAGAATAGAAATTACAGGGCAGCATAAAAATGGTCACATCTTTCCTGTTGAATTGGCTATTCAATCCTTAAAACATAATAATAAAATATTTTTTAGTGCCTTTGTTAGAGATATTACTGAGCCTAAAAAAGCTAAAATTGAACTTGAGACGACCCATCAGAGATTGGAAACCCTCATTGTCAACCTTCACTCAGGTATATTACTCGAAGATGAAAATCGGAATATCATCATAACCAATCAGGAGTTTTGTGATATTTTTGAAGTTCCTGCCCCACCAGAAACACTCATTGGAATGAATTGTTCAGAATCGGCAAAACAATCTGCTCATTTATTAACACAGCCCAATCAATTTATTGAATCAATAACTGAGCTACTCAAAGAGAAAAAAACAAAGATCAACGAAAGAATCGAATTTGCTGATGGTCGGGTTTTTGAACGCGATTACATTCCTATTTTCTCTAATGATAATTATTTTGGGCACCTATGGCAGTACAAAAATATTACTGATAAAATTAAATATCAAGACGAATTAAAAATTGCCAAGCAAACAGCCGAAGAAGCCAATATATCTAAATCGCGTTTCCTTGCCAATACCAGCCACGAGATAAGAACCCCTCTAAATGCCATTTATGGTTTCAGTAAACTACTTGATGAAACAGAACAATCTAAAGAACAAAAGAAATACATCTCAGGCATTAAAACCTCTTCAACCAATTTGTTAAATGTGGTTAACGATGTCTTAGATTTCTCTAAGATAGAATCGGGAGAAACAAAGCTTGATATTACGGCTTGCCATCTTCCTGAAATCATCAATCAACTATTCCAAACATTTGAATTCAGGGCTGAAGAAAAGGAAATTCAGCTAAGTTTTAATATCGATTCCAATATTCACCCTTACATTTTTGCTGAAACAGCCAAACTTAATCAGGTTTTCCTAAATCTTCTTTCTAATGCCATAAAATTTACTCAAAAAGGTTGGGTTAAGTTTGAATGTTTGCTCGAGAAAAACACCAAGGATAGAGAAATCATTCGTTTTACTGTTAGTGATACAGGTATTGGTATCGACAAAAAAAGTCAAGCAAACATATTTGAGAATTTCAAGCAAGAAGATGAATCAACCACGAGAAAATATGGAGGAACAGGTCTAGGACTTACCATTAGTAAACAATTGGTTGAACTAATGGGTGGAAAAATTCAAGTCGAGAGTACAAAAGGTGTTGGTAGCCGTTTCTTTTTTAATCTTGAATTCAAAAAAGCAAAACAAGAAGATGTTAAGCAGAAAACCTCCAATGTTGAAATTGATGAAGAACTCCTAAAAGGGAAACGAGTCTTATTAGTTGAAGACAATGAATTCAATCAAATCATTGCTATCTCGATGTTAGAAAAGTGGCAAATCGATATTGACACCGCCGATAATGGAAAGATCGCCCTTGAAAAACTAAAGAATCAAAAATATGACCTGATCTTGATGGATAAACAAATGCCTATAATGGATGGCATACAAGCCAGTAAAATAATTAGGCAAGAAATGAAGTTAAACGTGCCCATTATAGCACTTACAGCAAATGTTCTTAAGGGTGTAATTACTGCCTGCAAAGAGGCTGGCATGAACGATTACATCTCAAAACCTTTTGAACCTGAGTTACTCTTTCATAAAATTGTAACTAGTCTTAATTTGAATGGTAATGGCAATTTTAAACTTGGTAAAAACCACTCAAAATTGAAAATACAAGTGCCCGATAGGCTACTTAATTTATCGAAGCTTGAAAAAATGATGAATAATGAAGATGAGATGGTAAAGAGGATGCTCATCAAATTTAAGGATCTTACGCCAAACTATATAGATGATCTAAATAAGGCTTTCATTGATCAGAATTGGAATGAACTCTCAAAAATTGCTCACAAGATAAAACCCACCATTAATCTCGTTGGCATCGATTCATTAAATACCGATTTTCAAAATCTTGAGGCATTTGCCTTAGATGAAAAAGACCTAAGGTCAATACCTGAAATCATGAAAAGAATCAACAGCTATATGCCCCAAATGTTTTTGGAAATTGATGAAAAACTGAAATTATAAATATATATACAACTAAATCAGTTTAAGCCTCTGGTTTCATTATGAAACTAGAGGCTTGTTTTATTTTACTCTAACCTGAAGTGAAATTGAATTAAAACAACAGCATACAAAGGCTTTCAGAAGATCTCAATTCCCAGCCCCAAACGTGGCATGTTTTTTCTATGCTATTGCTATAAGATATACTAAAGCGATACAATGAGAACTAACAAATCAGATATAAGAACTCTCGCCAAAAAGAATAAGTCTGTCATTAGAATTCTTCTTTTTATAATGATAGCCAGTTATTTTTCTATTTCAGAAAGTGCTGCTATTACTCAAATGTATAAAATAGGATTTCGTTTAATTGCCTTGATTTGGTGTTTCCTTTTGTATCAAAAAAATATAAATAAGGGAATGGTTACCTCCTATATTTATAAAGAAAGTCTTGCCCTTTGGTTGTATCTAGGCTACATTTTATTGGCATTTGCTTCTTTTATGTGGATTACTGAAGGGCCTGAACGCTCTGCCAAGGTTTCCTATTCAGTTTTACAATGGAATATGACCATTCAGAGCCTAATCTTTGTTTATTACTACTACAAACTAATACTACAACACAACTTCTTTTATAAAAAACACCCTATTAATCTAATCAAAATATCTGCTCAAGTTATGGGAACAATCTGTTTGATTCTTCTCATTGGCTCATTAGTAGCACCCAACATGTTTTATCGTTCCATGCGAGGGGGAATTGAAACACGCTTAGGTGGCTATTTAATGAATCCCAATGAATTGGGCATGCTTGCCTCCATGGGGGCTAGTTTGGCATTATTAGAAGTTTTAAAAGGCAAACAAAAATGGGAATTTAGCTTCTGGCTTAGCCTTTCAGTATTAGCTTTATTTCTAACAACTTCCAGATCATCAGTCATCGGATTTTTTATAATTGTCATGCTCATTCTGAAAAACAGAGCCAGTCTTAAAATCAAAATAGCAGCTTTTATTCTAGCAGGAATTGCCGTCCCATTTGTTCTTCAATACGTCATTTTTAAATCAGGCAATATAGAAGAGGTATTTAGTATGACCGGACGGATTCCCTTTTGGTCTGCCTTGTTAAATGAAGGTATCGTTAAAGAACCATTTTTAGGTTTTGGTTTCCAACGAATTTATTACACCGACAGATTTGTAAGCCTAAACACTTATGCTGGACACATGACGCACAATACATTTTTACAGGTACTTCTCAATTTGGGTTTCATCGGCTTTTTACTAGTTGTACTGCAAATGATTTTTGTGTTTCGCGGAATTATAAAATCGCGCAATCAAGAACTAAAAGATTTTTTTCTTGCGATGATTATTCCTCTATTTATCAATTCTTTTACCGAATTTGGCATCTTTGGGCAATCTAATTATGCTGTCTTTTTTTATCAGTTACTCATTTTTATTGTTGTACAACACTACAACCCAAAATTCAATCATATGGAAAAATTAAAGGTGACTCTCTTTTATAAACAAAACCCAATCTCTATTTAAGCAATAAATCGTGAGACATGAGACTGATTTACAAACTGCTTATAATCAAAGTACTTATAAAATAGTTTGTTCATATACTAAACTAACTGCAGTTAAACAGAATAGCTTTTTACATTGCTCAGAGAGGTCTTCTTGCTTGTTCTTTACTGCTAAAGTATAATTCCCTTCTAAATTTCGAATTTTCTCAACAATATTTTTTTGACACCCCATAGCATCAATAACCTTGTGAGACTTGATACATAAGCAAAAAAAGTAGTGATATAGACTTATAAAAAAATTGATTTGATCAAGACTAGCCTTGATCAAATCAATTGAGTATATTAATTTAGTCCAATAAATCTATAACATTGATTCAGGACGACACTTTATAAACCTAACGAAAGAGTTAAGTAATAGCTCCTACCTGGTGCGTATATTGGTCTTTGACTTCCTTTTACAGATCTACTTAAATGCTCATAATAAGCTTGGTCCGTTATGTTACGAACACCTACTATCATCTGTATTTTGTCATTAAAAGAATAGGTGCTTTTAAAATCTAATAAGCTAAATGCTGGTGTTTTAGTTTCTCCATAATCAGACGATATCCGATTTTGCTTGCTTACATTACGTAAAGAGAATTCTGGATACAACTTATCTTTAAAGAAATGTCCTCCCAATGAATACCTAAGATCTAAAGGCGGTATCTCAGGTAACGGCTGATTCGTAACAGTGTTCTTTCCGTAAGTGTAGGCTAAATTTACTTTGTGATAAAGCAAAGGACCAATCTCCTGATACCACGAAAGCTCAAACCCTCTCATTATGGCTTTGTCGATATTAACGTACTGCTTTACTCCTGGAGCGGTTGGCATTAAAGGTGTTAAATCATCTCTAATTTCTGAGCTAATATAATCCCTCAAATAAGATTGGAATAAATTAACACTCAACTCAAACTGTTTTTTTTTCCATGTGAAATTATAATCAATCTGATAATTCACTTCTGACTTCAACTTGGTATTTCCAATTCTTTCATAAGGATCACGATCTACAGATAGATAATTTATAAAACGTTCCATTAAACCTCCACTACGTTCAGCACGACCAAGCCATAAGCCCATTCTAACTTCTTTAGAAATATCGTAGCTTGCACCCACGCTAAGTGATACATTTAGCTTATTGGAAGGATCATCCTTATTAGTATCAAAAAACTTAGCGTCTTTATCGCAACTTTCAGCTTGATTAAACTCCAGACGTGAAGAAGCAACAAAATAAAGCTCATTCCAAGAAAAATGAGACTCTCCAAATAACCCTATTTTTCTAATACGACTATCTTGCCAGATATTATCATGAATCGTTTGACCTACCATTGGTCCCATCAGCATTTTGCGATAGCGATTTCCTTCAGCTTCTTCTGATTTAAAATCGATTCCTGCGAATAGAGAACTCTTTTCAAATTCAAAACTTGCCTCTGATCGAGCACCATAATTCTTAGTTTTTGCTTCAGTTATGGCATTAACCTTTCGTGGATTAAGACTCTTTCCCAAATTATCCATGGTGTGATCTACAAAAGATCCATAGAAGGATGTAGATAAAGATGTTAGGTTAGAGTTTTTGAAATTGATTTTATGTTGAACATTCATCAACCAAGTATCATCCTCTCTTAAATCCATATTAAGCGCTGGAAAATCAACATCTTCTGCATAGTTATTATTGACAACAAGCTTTAAACTTTGACTATCTGACAACTTAAATAAGGAGCTTAAACCAATATTTCGGCGATTAAAACTAGAGGGAATTTTATTTCCATCACCATCTTCATAATCATTCCCCTCATTGTATGCAGCCATAAAAGCGAGATTATAGAATTCACTTTTAACACCAGCAAGAGCTTCTGTTCGTTTTATATTACCATTACTTTCATAACTCCCACTAGCCCTTCCAAACCACTTAGTCTCATCGCTAAAGCTAGCGGATGACGATTTAAAATGAATTGAACCACCAAAAGCATTACCAAATCGTAATGAGTGCGGACCTCTAATAATCTCAACTTGATCAACCATTGCTAATGGTATCTGACTTGCTGGTGGATCCATGCGATTTGGACAAGCTGCAGTTGCCGACAAACCATTATCCATAACGATATTTAATTGATCGTACTTAAAACCACGCATAACAGGATCAAAACCATAACCACCACTCTTTCGTATACCACTGATAAACGAATTTTGACTTAGAAAATCACCTGCATCATGAGACAGCTTACCGCTAGCATTAACTTTAACGACATCACTTTCAGCTTTTCCATTACTTCTCGCAATTACCGTAGCCGGCATTAAAGAGATATAAGATTGTTTAAGCTTTAGAACCCCCGCTTCTACGGCTTTAAGCACATCTGCAGAAGAAATTTCGAGCTTCCCATAATTCACATGAGATATGATTAAAGTAGCCTCATCAACAGGTTTAATAGTTATTAACCCTTGGGGTGTAGATATTCCCTTTTGATTTTGATAGAGGAAATGTGCGTTTGCAATAACATCACCATTAGCAATATTTTGTAGCCTTATTGTTTTTTGAGCACTTAGCTGTACTCCGATAAAAAGAAGGCAAATAAGTATGATATTTTTCATTTTCGATCGATTTCAACCAAAACATACAATGCATGAGATGGAAATTTTATCAAATAAAATTGGCTTTAATTTGAGCTGTTCGTTTACACATCTCATTTTCGAATTTGAATCATTGAATTCGAGGAGGGTGAAATATATTGTAATAGTGTAAACTTGTAAAGAACACTCTTAATGATGAATAGGCTTTATTTTTTATGTGCAAGCTGACATTAGGAATATTTAAATCTATATCTTGAATATAAAGTTGTTGTTCTTTCTTATTTACTTGTTTTTCCTTTGATGACTTCTCTTCTTCACTCTGCTTTAGTTGTTTTTTGAGATGGCAACAACCATTACATTCTAGTTCAGGATTATCTTTATTTTCACAAATTGAGGCATAAAAATCCTGATTCAACTTAAAGTTTAGCCCTATTAAAATGGGCTCAGAACTTTTTATCGAAAAAAGAAATAATAAGACGTATACAAATAAGTGTTTCAAAAGAATAGCTGAATAGTTCGATAAATAAACAACCCCAGAGCAAGCCTCGAGGAATTCTATTGATTAAAGATACGAGACATTATTATGAACAAAAAAAATATTCCTTCTTATTCCTATAGAATTAATCTGTTGAGATATTGATAAATTCTATAAAAGCTGAGTATGAACTTTGCAAGACATACTATCTATGTGAAATTTTTAATTAAATATGACTATGGGGGTACTAGAGGCCTGCTAGTCATAGGAAGTTTTAACACTAAATAGCCTAAGATCAAGTGTTGTTAATAACTTAATCTTGAAATTATGCAAATAAAAGCTACTTTTGCTTCTAGAATTATCACTTCAACCAAATAAATGATAGATAATACTGGTAATTATTTTGACGATGAAGCTCTAGAATCAGTAGAAAGATTCGAAATAATGCTCAAGCATAACAAGCCATGTTACTTCGACGTACATGAGTTTGAAAACCTCATCGACCATTATCTTGAAAATCGTAAATTGGCTAAAGCGAACCAAGCTTCAGAAATTGCCATTGAGCAACACCCCTCTTCTATTTCCTTACAATTAAAACAGGCACAAGTACTTATTAGTAGAGGTCAAGAAATTAAGGCACTTACAATCCTCAGAAGGCTTAAAAAGATTGAAAGTAGTAATCAGAGCATATACATCCTTATCGGAGATATTTACAATATCCTAAAGAAACCTCATAATGCTAAAATCCAATTTGATATTGCTTTGGGTATGTGTTCTGATGATGACAAGGAGGATTTATTATTCAGAATTGCTTTGTCATTCGAGCAGCTAGAATTGTATGATTTGGCTCTTCCCTATTTTGAAGACTTGCATGAACTGAATAATGAAGATACTGAAGTTCTTTTCGAGATTGCATACTGCTACGAAAAATTACAGCAAGATCTTCAAAGCATAGAGGCTTATAAAGCATACCTAGAGCTCGATCCTTTTTCGGACAATGCCTGGTACAACCTTGGAATTTTATACAATAGAAACAATCTGAGCCTCAACTCTATTGAAGCTTACGATTTCTGTATTGCTATAAACGAAAAGCACAGTAAAGCTTATTTTAATAAGGCAAATGCGCTTGCAATTTGTGATAAGTTCGAAGAAGCTATTAAATGCTATATTGAATACTTGGAATTTGATGATGATCATGCCTCAACCTACTCTTATATAGGAGAATGCTTCGAAAAGCTTGAAGAACACGATCAAGCAATGATCTATTATGAGAATGCCATAAAGGAGGATGAAAAATTTGCCGATCCTTGGTTTGGAATGGGTTTAATGCTACTTTATCAAGACAAAATTGAAGAATGTCTAGTCTATCTAAATGAAGCAAAAAGCTTAGACGATACAAACCCAGATTATTGGTTTGCATTAGGTTCAGCCTATTCTCGTATGCCTGACGCTCAAAAAGCTGTTCACAGTTTCCGCGAAGCTATTAATCTGGATCCTTACGATCCGACTTATGCTATTACTTTAGCCGAATTTTATCACCAAAATGATAAAAAAGATGCTGCGATTGATGTGTTGCTAGAAAGCTTAGGCTATTGTCCAGATAATGTACAACTTCAGAATAACTTAGCAGCCTATTACATGTTAGCTGCCGATACAAATGCAGCAGAACATTATCTTCGAAAGGCAATGGCTAATCCTGAGAATAAAATCGAAGACATCTTTATTCAGTTTCCTGAATTAGAAAACAATAACAAATTCAAACAAATAATTAAGGCTAATCAATAGAATTAGTTTTTTTTAGGTCTTATATTCTGATTTATTCACGATACATTTTAGGCCAATCATATGCACACATACAATGACTCGATCAATTAAAGACTATATTTTTATTGCCCTAAAAGGCATGGGAATGGGAGCTGCAGATGTAGTCCCAGGCGTTTCTGGAGGAACAATAGCATTCATTACAGGAATCTACGAAGAACTTATAGAAAGTATCAAATCGGTTAATCTGAGTTCTATTAAACTACTTTTGAGTTTTAAACTAAAAGACTTCTGGAAAGCTGTAAATGGAAACTTCCTATTATCTCTAGTCGTTGGAATCGCTATCAGTTTCTTATCAATCGCTAAACTGATCAAATATTTATTAGAACAGCATCCTATCTTAATCTGGTCATTCTTCTTTGGACTAATTGTCGCTTCTGCCCTTGTTATCGCAAAAAAAATAACAGAGTGGAAACTAAGAAGCATTATTGCCATGATTGTAGGTATCGGGATTGCTTATATGGTTACTGTTGTTACACCTGCTGAAACAACCAATGCTTATTGGTTTCTATTTTTATCAGGAGCACTCGCAATTTGTGCTATGATTTTACCTGGTATTTCTGGCGCCTTTATTCTTTTATTATTAGGAAAGTATGAATTCGTTTTAAATGCTCTAAGTAGCTTCAAATTAGATATCATTGCCGTTGTTGCTGCAGGAGCCGTTGTTGGTTTATTAAGCTTCTCAAATCTTCTTTCATGGTTATTGAAGAAGTATCACAATATGACCATCGCTCTCTTATCAGGCTTTATGATTGGCTCCTTAAATAAAGTATGGCCTTGGAAAGAAACCGTTTCGACTTTTATCGATCGTCATGGCGTTGAAAAAGCCTTATTGCAAGAAAATATTCTACCTCATACCTTTGAAAGTGTTAGTGGTCAAAATGCTAACCTAATGTTTGCCATTGGACTTGCAATTCTAGGTTTCATGGTCATCGCCATTATGGATAAGTATAGCCCTGAATCAAAAAAATAATTTGAATGAGGTAATTGAATAATGGGTTAATGTGGTGGTATTTATTACTTTAAAAACACCCCCTCTCCTTACAGAGTTCCGAAAGAAAGAGGACTTGAAATTTAGCTCTTTATCTTTTTTTTCTTGGTACTTGATACTTTTTTCCTAATTCCTAATTCGTAATTTATAATTCGTAATTCTTTATCCTTTCTTTCCTTTATACTTTATACTTTATACTTTTACACTTCACCCTTTAAGCTTGTCATCATGAAAACTTACGGTATCATTGGTAATCCTCTTGGACACTCATTTTCAAAACAATATTTCACGGATAAATTTCAAAATGAAAAGATTGATGCTCAGTTTTTAAATTTTGAGATTCCTAGCATAGAAAACATCCTTGATGTCGTTCGTGATAACCCAACACTTACGGGTTTGTGCGTCACTATTCCATACAAACAAGAAGTTATGGACTATTTAGATGATATAGATCCACTTGCCAAAGAAATTGGTGCCGTTAACTCGATACAGATAAGCCGTAAAAATGGAAAGACCTACCTGAAAGGTTATAATACAGATATTTATGGGTTTGGTGAATCTTTGGCTAAATTTATTGATGGACAAAAGCTAAGTGCGCTAATACTTGGTACTGGTGGTGCTTCGAAAGCTGTTGCAACAGCTCTAAAAAATCAAAATATCGAATTCAAATCAGTTTCTCGAACACGAAGTAAAAATACAATCTCTTATGAAGACCTAAACGAAGAGATAATTTCAAATCACCAATTAATTATCAATTGCACACCTCTAGGAACATTTCCAAAAGTAGAGGCTTGCCCAGATTTAGATTATTCAAGCTTAAGTCCTAAGCATTTCCTTTACGATTTAGTGTACAACCCATATACTACCCTTTTCATGAAGAAAGGAATAGAACAAAGAGCTAAAGCCCATAATGGGCTAAGAATGCTTCATCTGCAAGCTGAAAAAAGTTGGGAAATATGGAATTCTTAAATACAAATAATCCACAAATCTCAATTCTGACTTAACAAATAAATATTTTGTTTAATTTGAATGCTTTATATAAATTCGAACTCATTAATGTTCGACCGCTTTCTACTATTCCAGAATGAAGTATGGAATGTCTACCTTTTGTGT